>JBAWXE010000069.1:0-15033 GCA_037144255.1 Bacteroidota bacterium
GGAATTGTGGTATCTCATTCTTGGCAGAATCAGATGTAGGTACAATATACTTTTCGTTATGCTTGTGTTTCCCTATCACTTCCAGCAATCCTTCGGTAGTTCCATCAGGAGAGAAGAACACTTTGCGTTTGCGGTAGAGAATGAATTTTTGCAAGTATAATGCTACGGCCTCGGTGATACAGAAATACTTCATATCCTGCGATACTTTCACTTTCAATTCTTCACATATCCTGAAGAAGTGATCTACTGCATTTCTGCTGGTAAATATGATAGCGGAGTACTCGGCGATATCTACTTTCTGTTTGCGAAAATCCTTACCACTCAGCCCTTCCACACGAATGAATGCGTGAAAATCTAGCTTCAGGTCATACTTCTTTGCCAGTTCAAAGTAAGGTGATTTATCCGTATCAGGACGAGGTTGGGTAATAAGGATAGAACTTACCTTATGATCCTTTTTCTCAGTGCTTTTACTTTGCGAACGAACAGCTTTAGCCATACGGAGTTTAAACGGTTGTTTTGATCAATATTGTTATAAGAAACAGGACCCAAACATCACTAGTAATACAACAACCCCTGCACGAATAACTTCATCAACACTGCCAGTGGCAATAATTCCGAGGCGCAAAGGTACGTAAAAAAATGGAATTTACTGTACTGAAAGAAGGAACCGAACACCTTCCAAGAACGGGTATACCTGTTCACCACCAATATACCTATGGCGATAAATGACACTATAATTATTGGGCCTGTATATGCAGCATCTGCAAAGGCAAATAATATAATGAATGGTAACAATACGATCCCTATTATCTTATTGATAAGAAACATATTGAACAAATAGCTCTCTGTTATACCTTCTACTTTGAATGCCCAACCACTAAATTTTATCATCGCAAATTTGGTCAGGTATATCAGCATCATGCCCAGTACCAGCATGATTATCAATAAAGACGGGGGAATACTGCCATGACGTTGGGGTACTAAGAGCCCTACTACATAAAATATATAGGCACCACCCGACATAGTAAAGAAAATATTCATGAGCAGATTGGACAGTGAGGAGCTCTCCATCTGATCCTTCAGCTGACGGCTACTGAGTGATGGGTTCCAAAAGGCCCGCCACAAACTCTGAAAATATCTGAAATCGCTCAGACGTATCAGCCCCAGCATCAAACATAGAAAAAGTAACAAGTAAAAATCTGCTGTCTTATCATTCATCAAATGCGGATGCTCTATGGCATTGATGATACTCTGATTGGCTAATTGAGGATGCGTGGCCAGCACTGTATCCATGCTGTGCTTTGTGGCCACTTTTACTGCACTGTCAGATATAGTGGTTATTGTGTATTGTGCCAGCTGTACCTTTGCATATACTGTGTTACACAGCAGCAGCAGGATAGTACAAATAAAAGTGCGGGGCAAAAACGAACGGAACAAAGGCATATATAATAACTAGGCAAAGTTACATTTTATAAATAGCCGGCATAATCCAAATATATTTTCTTTTCAGAAAAAATAACGCTTACATAATGCCCATCTTAGGGTGTAGCTTTGCAATCTTACATCGCAGTAAAAAACATATTATATAATGGCCGGCATTTACCTGCATATACCTTTTTGCAAACAAGCCTGTACATATTGCAATTTTCATTTTTCTACTTCGCTGAAGCAGAAGGACGGAGTACTGCAAGCCATGATGCAAGAGCTGATAATGCGTAAGGATTATCTGGCAGGGGCAGCTATAGAAACAGTTTACTTTGGCGGGGGCACACCTTCCCTGCTCAGTGCCGATGAGATCAATCGCATATTCGATACTATACTGCAACATTATAATGTAACTAAGATCAAGGAATTTACCCTGGAGACCAACCCCGATGATCTGAACCCCAATTACCTGAAATCGCTTCGCAATACTCCGGTGGAACGTTTCAGTATAGGGGTGCAGTCTTTTCACGAGGCTGACCTGTTATATATGCATCGTGCACATACAGCTCAGCAGGCCGACTATGCCATCAAGGCGGCACAAGATGCGGGCTTTGGTAATCTGACCATAGATCTGATATATGGCACACCGGGATTAACAGATGCAAACTGGAAGCACAACCTATCTCAAATAAAAGCATTGCAGATACCACACTTCTCTGCCTATGCACTTACAGTAGAAGAAGGCACTGCCCTGCACCACTCTATCAATAAAAAGAAAACAACTCCTGTAGATGCTGAACAATCGGCACAACAGTTTGAGATATTGATGGAACAAGCCGAAGTAATGGGTTATGATCATTACGAAATATCTAATCTCTCTCTACCCGATCATTATGCAGTACACAATACTAATTACTGGCGTGGGCTACCTTACTTAGGTATTGGCCCTGCTGCACATTCATTCAATGGTACATCGCGCAGAGGCAATATTGCCAACAATGCCCTGTATACCAAAAGCATTCTGCATGAAAATAAATTACTGTTCGATGAAGAACAGCTGACACCTGTACAACATCTGAATGAGTACATCATGACATCGCTGCGTACTATGTGGGGATGTGATATAGATAAGATTCGTACCGAATGGGCTTATGATCATGCCGAATCGGTATTAAAAGAGAGTGAATGGTTTCAGGAGAAAAAATGGCTCGTAGAAAAGGACAACAAACTCATACTTACCCATGCAGGCAAGCTCTTTGCAGATAGGATAGCAGCAGAATTATTTATAGATGCTGAGGCCTAAGCACAGAAAAATATACTTAATTTTAGTGTAGCACATTTGTTATTCACTCTACTATATATCTATGCGTATGAAAAACTTCCTTTGTAGTCTTTTTGCTATCTGCTTCTTAGGCATCCTGACTCTTAATGCACAAGACAGAAGTGAACTATCTGCACGATTATCAAAGATATCTCAGCAAATGTTTGATGAGGGCAATGAGAAGTACATCATTGTTGATGCATTGAAAGATAGGCTCATTGCATTGGATAAACAATTCTCCATTGAGTACATCCATAACAAACTTACTATCGATCCGCGTTTAGATCTGAATGTACGTCAGGGGTCTGAGGTACCTGAAGAAACCAAAAATGAACTTACAGAAATGCAAGATCAGGCACCTATAGTGCCCATGTCTGATGAGTTGAGAGAAAAGTACATCAGTAAATTACAATTGTTCCTGCAGCAACAAGGAGAGCAGCCCAACACTATCTTTATTATTCAAAATAAATATCGTGGTGCAGCATCTGTAACAACAATAGCAGATATTCTGAACCCTCATAGTGCATTCAGAACACTGAATGCCCACGACAGATATATAGCAGGCATAGAAACAGTGGCACGCAACAAAGTGATACGCCATATGCGCGAGGACCAACTGATAGCTGCCGACCAAAAAGAATTCATGGTGTCCTATAGCAATACCGCCATTGTGGTGGATCACAAAGAACTAAAAGGGGAAATGGAATTAAAATATAAACACTTTCTGACTGAAATGGGGGTAGATCTGAGCTATGACACCTTTACAGGTAACTGGAAAATACCTGCCTTTAAACAGTAAATATTCATCATACAGTATTCCCCTTAGTATATATATACCTCATTAAGTAACAGTTTTATGTAATCTGTGGCTTTTCTTTGGGGTAATCACTATTTTAGCCCTCCGGATCATCCCGTTGTATCTTATACAAAAACTTAATCAGATGAACTTACTTCAAAATAAAGTAGCCCTTGTTACCGGTGCCAGCCGTGGTATAGGCGAAGCAATAGCTATCAAATTTGCAGAGAATGGTGCTCATGTAGCATTTACTTACCTCTCCTCAGAAGAACGTGCCAAAGCACTGGAAGATAAACTGAAAACTTTTGGTGTAAATGCCAAAGCCTACAAATCAGACGCCGGCGACTATGCTGCCTCTGAAACACTGGCCGCCGAAGTATTGAAAGATTTTGGCACTATAGATATATGTGTGAACAATGCAGGCATATCTAAAGACAACCTGCTGCTGCGCATGACACCCGACCAATGGGACGATGTGATACAAGCCAATCTGAAATCTGTATACAACCTTACCCGTCAGGTAATAAAGCCTATGATGAAAGCACGCTCAGGCAGCATCATCAATCTAAGCTCTATAGTAGGTATGAAAGGTAATGCAGGCCAAAGCAGCTATGCAGCCTCTAAAGCAGGTATCATAGGATTTACAAAGTCGATAGCACAAGAGATAGGCAGCCGCAACATACGTGTGAATGCCATAGCACCGGGATTTATAGAAACAGATATGACCCACTACCTGAAAGATGGTGGTGCAGAAAAATGGTTTGAGAAAATACCACTGAACCGCTTTGGTAAGCCGGAAGAGATAGCCAATGTGGCACTTTTTCTGGCATCAGACCTAAGTAGTTATATATCAGGACAGGTGATCAGTGCATGTGGTGGCATGAATACATAGTACTAATACTGCTATACAGCTTATTTAACATCACTCAAGCATTGAAAATCTTAAATTTGATTCGTTTTTAAAATTATTATAATGCAAAAAATACACGCTGCAATAACAGCAGTTGGCGGATATGTACCAGATTATGTGTTGACGAATGCCGAACTGGAGACCATGGTAGATACTACTGATGCCTGGATACAATCGCGCACAGGTATTCTGGAACGTCGCATATTGAAAGGTGAAGGCAAAGGCACATCTGACATGGGTGCAGAAGCAGTAAAGAACCTGCTGGCCAAACGTGGTATAGACCCATTGGAAATAGAACTGGTGATATGTGCTACTACTACCCCCGACATGTTGTTCCCTGCAACATCTAATGTGATATGTGATAAAGTGGGAATGAAGAATGCTTTTGGATATGATGTGAATGCCGCCTGTAGCGGCTTTTTGTTTGCACTTACTACAGCAGCTCAATTCATAGAAACAGGCCGACATAAAAAAGTAATAGTAGTAGGCGGAGACAAAATGAGTTCTATAATGAACTATGAGGACCGTGCTACTTGTATCATATTTGGCGATGGTGCCGGTGCTGTATTACTGGAACCTAATACAGAAGGTAATGGCATACTGGATTCTATACTACGTGCCGATGGTAGTGGCCGTGTGCATCTGCATCAAAAAGCAGGAGGATCAGTAAAGCCGGCCAGCATAGAGACCGTAATGAACAAAGAACATTATGTGTATCAGGAAGGACAAACAGTATTCAAATTTGCAGTGAAGAATATGGCTGATGTAAGTGCAGAGATATTGGAACGAAATGGCATGACAGGCGAAGATGTACAATGGCTGGTACCACATCAGGCAAATATGCGCATCATATCTGCAACAGCAGATCGTATGGGATTACCGGCAGAGAAAGTAATGATCAACATACAAAAGTTTGGCAATACCACTAATGGTACATTACCACTATGCCTCTGGGAATGGGAAAGCAGACTGCATAAAGGCGACAATATAGTATTGGCTGCTTTTGGTGGTGGTTTTACCTGGGGCGCTACCTATATTAAGTGGGCATACGATACCAAGTAATTTTCAAATTTATTTTACATACTAAAACAGGCGAAGCATATGCTTCGCCTGTTTGTATTTATAAATGTATCGTAAAATGAATTATGCTTTCTGAGCCAGATCAGGGTGGTTTACATTGGCCAGCTGACCGCAGGCTGCATCTATATCTTTACCACGGCTATTACGTAAACGTACATTCACGCGTTTAGATTCCAGATGGTGCATAAATGCCTCTGTGGTTATATCATCGGGTTTGGCAAAACGTGCATTCTCAATAGGATTGTACTCAATGATATTTACCAGATCGGCAGGTACCTGACGATATAGTTTTATCAGATCATCGGCATCCTCTAATGTATCATTGAAACCACGGAAGAGTATATACTCGAAAGTGATCTCGTTGCCTGTCATCTTATAGAAATAGTTCAGCGCATCTACCAGTTCGGCCAGATTGTTGGTCTCGTTGATAGGCATGATCTCATTACGTTTTCTATCAGTAGCGGCATGCAGAGACAAGGCGAGTTTGAAACGCACCATATCATCGCCCAGCTGACGGATCATCTTGGCCACACCGGCAGTAGATACTGTAACACGACGCGGGCTCATACCCAATCCATCGGGAGAAGCTATCATCTCTATAGCCTTCAGTACATTCTTATAGTTGAGCAATGGTTCGCCCATACCCATAAAAACGATATTGGTCAAATTCTTACCATGAAATTTATTAGACTGTTCGTTCAGCAACACTACCTGATCTACTATCTCGTCAAAATCGAGATTGCGCTTACGCTCCATAAAACCTGTAGCACAAAACTTGCAAGACAGGCTGCAACCTACCTGAGATGATACACAGGCGGTCATACGTTTTTCGGTAGGGATCAAAACACCCTCAATAAAATTCTTATCGTGCAGTTGCAGGCGGCTTTTGATAGTACCATCGCTGCTATACTGACTATGATGAACGCTAACTTTAGGTATAAAATACTCCTCAGACAAACGGGCACGTAAAGCCTTGGACAGATTGGTCATATTTTCAATACTGTCAACCGACTTACCCCAGATCCACTCATATATCTGTTTTGCACGAAATTTAGGCTCTCCTAACTCCTGCATCAATGCTTCCAGCTCCTCCTGAGAGCTGTTCCTCAAATTTTCCATGGCGCAAAGGTAAGCTACCGACGCGTACTTATAAGAAAAAAATCAGGTTTAACAGGTATTTAGGCTTTACCAAGCAGTCCAATCGTCCTTAGCCAGCTTCTTTTTAGGAGCTTCATTATCGGCCATTCGCTCCATTTCAGCTGCTTGGCGTTGTAAATCATCGAATGTAAGCTTCAATACCTGAGCATCAGGTTCTGTTTCGGTTGCCTGCATCTCAGGTATTTCTGTTTCGTCTATCAGTATCTGTTCCTTACGCAGTTCTTTGATACAGCGTAGCAGACGGGACATGATACTTACTTCCTGAGTAGTAGGATAACGTTCGCCTTGTGGGCGTAATGAAATGGTGTAGTTGAGGTCTTGCAATTGAGCATAGTGCTGACCTATAAGTACAAGGGCAATGTTGGGCATGGTAGGTAGTGATTTATATATAGATAATAAAAAAAGTGTGTAAACAAAAGAGAGAGGCGCATGAATTCGTTTTCATAGTATAGTGTTTGTTGAAGTACAAAGGTTTGTAATACGGCACAAATATACGATGCCGAAGTAGGTGTTTCCAAATCAAAAAAAGATGGTACTACACAAAACTGTAGTAAGACACTACACTTTTTTGCGGTAAGTTACCCACAGAAAAACAGATAGCATACGGAAAACCAGGGTGTTGTAGAATTATATATTTCTGATACCAAAAATTTTGTCCCTTGCGGTTTTACCATTGTAAATGGTAGGTATTGTTAGGGGAAAGTATCTATGAAAGTTCCTACTATCGAGTAAATATTATAATAGTTTATAAAAAGATTGTAAATTAGTTGTATATTTTTTATGCATTAATTCGTTAACTCTAATTGTTATGAAATCAAGCATTTATCAGCTATATATACTGCTACTTCTTTCAGTTTCACTTTTCATGGGTTGTAAAAAAGAAGCCACTACAACTGTGGCTGTGACACCTGCTGCTGCTGCCAATTTAACTGCAATATTGATATCTAATACTCGAATACAACTCACATGGACAGATAAGTCTGATAATGAAAGCGGTTTCAGGATATGCAGAAAAACTGTCGGTGGTATCTATGCAATAATAGATTCTGTAACAGCTAACGTAACATCATATACAGACACAACAGCGCCACAGGCCAGCACATCTATTTACTTTGTACAAGCATACACTAAAGATGGGAATCTAAGGAACAATAGTAATGAGGTAAGTATCACTACTAAGGGCTGGGGAGAGCTGGGAGGGCTGAATGCATTAGGAGCCAATGACCAGATAGCCACTTTAGTAAATGATGCTATGGGAAATATATACGTAGGGGGTTATTTTAGAGACAGCTTAGGAAAACAGTACGTTGCTAAGTGGGATGGTAGTCGCTGGTCAAAATTGGGAGGTAGCGGATTTAATGGTGATATTGAATCAATTACAACAGATGCAGCTGGCAATGTGTATGTTGGGGGTATGTTTGTGAATAACAGTTATAATTATTATGTAGCTAAATGGGATGGTAGTAGCTGGAGCGAATTAGGAGGAACAAATACATTAGGTGCAAACGCCATGATCAATAATGTAACAGCAGATGTTAACGGCAATATTTATGTATCAGGATCGTTTGACAATTATAGTGGAAAGTTTTACGTACTCAAATGGAATGGTACAACATGGACGGAATTAGGGCAATCAAGTAATTTTTATTTCACAAGTAGTATTACTTCACAAGCTGTAGACTTAGCAGGAAATGTATATGTAAGTGGTACGTTTACTAACGCCAGTGGAAAATATTATGTTGCCAAATGGAATGGCTCAACATGGACGGAATTAGGGGGAATTAATTCTTTGAATGCTAATAAAAACATATACAGGATCGCCACAGATGCAAGCGGGAATATATATGCTGCAGGAGATTTTACTAACGCAAACGGGAATAGTTATGTGGCTAAATGGGATGGTAACAGCTGGACAGAATTAGGTGGAAATAATTCACTAGCAGCAAACCATTCAATCTATATTATCAGCACTGATGCTATGGGCAATATATATGTGGGAGGTGCCTTTTCCAATTCAAATGGAAAAAAATATATTGCTAAATGGGATGGTACTAACTGGACAGAATATGGCGGCACAAATTCACTTGCTGTATCTGGACCAATTAATGGTATTGTAAATATAGCTGGTAATATATATGCAGCAGGTAGTTTTATGAATAGCAGCGGTAAGTATTATGTGGCCAAGTACACGAAGTAGCTCATTCTGTCATCATTTTGTGACATAGTATATTTCGTTGATTTGCTTATATTTACATAGGTATCCTAATACTATGCCTATGAAAAATATTCAAGCCATAATTCTCATAGCAGTATTCACTATTATTGCCTTTAGTGCTGTATTATATTCTTCTTGTAAAAAAGATGCCTGCAATGGTGTTACCTGCCAAAACCAAGGTACATGTAGCGGGGGTAAATGCGTTTGTCCTACAGGGTACTCCGGCGATCATTGCGAAATAAAAACAATCATAAATACTGATAATTGTAATGGTGTCAATTGTCAGAATCATGGCACCTGCGTCAATGGAATATGCCATTGTCCGGCAGGATTTTCGGGCACACATTGCGAAATAGATAGCTGTAGCTACATTACATGCTTGAATCAAGGAACATGCGTTTCTGGTGTATGCCATTGTTTAAATGGATATACAGGTGTGCATTGTGAAATACCACCACCCAACTATTATTCCAGCATTACTTATACCAATAACACTCTGGCAGTAGTGTTTTTCAATTATATTGGAATAGCCCATTATTGTGGTAGTGGGTACACTTATTTACAACCCGGGCAATCTGAAACTATATCCTGTTACGCAAGCTTTTCTGCTCCATGTACTGCTTATACCATGGGTCAACAAGATGTTCTGGGGGTATTAATAGGTAAAACGATCACTTGGAATCTGGCAGATAATTTCCCTGCAACAGCAGGAGATACCCTCTACAGATCTTTGGATGCTCCTGCAGGAATGGTATTTATTAAACTTATTAATAACAACCCTACTGAAAGCATCAATAACTTTCAAGTTACAACTAATAGAGTTATTAGCTACCCTATAACCCATAATGTAATACCCAATGATGGACATGCATATAATATGGGATATTATGATTGTGCTGCACCATTCTCTGTATGGGCGCAAAATCAATCAGGCACCAAAACATGGAACTGGCACTACCAAAGAAACGTACCTACTGTACCCAATGCTGTTATCACATTGACAGCAGATTAGTAGAGGTATGAATGAAGGTTAAGTATGATTTCCCCTTAATGTGGATAAGACTATTGTTAAAATAAAACTCTATTTCCATAACTTAGTAAAAATAAATTGCTGGGGTTGACATGGAATATATTGATTGGATAAATAAATTGCTTAAACCTGAAAAGAAACATTCAATAAATGTATTGGATCTATTTGCTGGTTGCGGTGGGTTGGCATTGGGCTTTGAGGCTCATGGATTTAAAACATATGGGTATGAAATGAATAAATCTGCCGCCATGAGCTATGAGAAAAACCTTAAAAGTACTTGTGAAAATATCAAGCTCACAAAAGATTATGTTTTCCCTAAAGCTGATATAGTTATAGGTGGCCCTCCTTGCCAACCTTTTAGTGTTGGTGGTTATCAAATGGGGATTGAAGACGCAAGAGATGGATTCCCAATCTTTATTGAAGCTATCAAACAAACACAACCAAAAGTATTCCTTTTTGAAAATGTACGCGGATTGCTTTATAGTAATAAATGGTATTTTGAAATTATATTAAAATCATTGAGGGATCTTGGATATATAGTAGATTATAAACTTGTAAACGCAGTACATTACAAAGTACCTCAAAATAGAGAACGACTCATAGTAGTAGGCCATAAATCACAATTTACTTTTCCAACTCCATCAAATATAAAAACAACAGTAAGTGAAGCTATTGGGGATATTATGTACACAGTTCCAGATGGAAGTAAATTCCTTACTCCATCTATGGATCAATATATTGCCAAATACGAAAAAGCCTCATCTTGTGTTAATCCAAGAGACCTTTATCCAAATAAACCAGCACGAACTCTAACCTGTAGGAATTTAGCTGGTGCAACTGGAGACATGCAACGAGTAAGGTTAAAAGATGGCAGACGAAGGAGATTAACTATTCGTGAGGCAGCTAGACTACAAACTTTTCCAGATTGGTTTCATTTAATCGGCAATGACACTGATCAATACAATCAAATTGGCAATGCTGTACCTCCCCTACTTGCATATTTTTTAGCTGAGAAAATTTTTGAAACATACAATATGCGCCCAAAAACTGCTAAACAAATAATTGAAATTAATGAACAAAGAAACAATAGTATTGGATCTAGTCTTACACTATTTTAATAATGGCAAAAATCAAAAGAAACACTTCAACCAAACCTTCTCAAGTACAAAATCTTATTGACGTTACGATCAACATTTTGTCTGATCTTGGTATACCTATGGAAAAGGAAACAAGAAGAAGACAAGAAAGAACTGCAATGGCATTTTTAGCTCTAGGGAATATAAAAAAAGATTTTTCCGAACTACCACAACCTAATAAACTAACACCATTACGTACTAGAGAGATAATATCATTTTTAAACGAAAATTTTAGTGAAAACATATCATCTGGATCCTATGATGATATAAGAAGAAAGGATCTAAAGCCATTAGTATTGGCAGGAATTGTAGAAAACATGGGCGCTTCTAAAGGATTTGCAACAAATGACCCAACTCGCCGTTATAGCATTAATGCAGAAATTATTTCTTTATTAAAATCTTACAAATCTAAAAAATGGAAACTATTGTTAATTGAATTTAGGAATACACATATCTCTTTAAGAGAGGCGATAGAACGTAAAAGAGATCTACATAAGATTGAAATAATTCTACCCGAAGGGATAAAGTATATTCTTTCAAGTGGTGAGCATAACAAACTTCAAAAAGCAATTATTGAAGATTTCCTGCCTAGATTTACTAAGAAATGTGAGATCTTATACTTTGGTGATACAAGCAAGAAAAATCTTCATAAGGATAGCAAAAAATTAGAAAAATTAGGTTTTTTCGAACTCGCTCACGATGAACTTCCTGACATAGTCGCATATGACCCCATTAACAAATGGATTTTCTTAATTGAAGCTGTTCATTCATCAGGCCCCATGAGTGAATTTCGAGTATTAGAATTAAAACAAAAACTCAAACACTTAGGAGACTCATTGATATTTGTAACCGCCTTTCTAAATAAACAAAAATACTTAGAGTATGTTGGTGATATAGCATGGGAAACGGAAGTATGGATATCAGATACACCTGACCACATGATACATTTTAATGGAAATAAATTTTTAGGTCCATATAAATCATAGTAATGGAGTTTCATCCTACCCATCCCGTTAAATAAGGCTACCTTACAGAGCTACTAAAAGCACATAGGGTGGACCAACAAGCGATCATTAAGGCAATAGATGAGTATTTGATGAATGATGTAGACTATACATCGGTAGCAGAGGTACTGGTGCCCGGCGCTGCACCTGTAGTGCCCTATGGTACTTTCGAGATCAGTAATACTATACCTGCAAAACCAATAGCGCCTTATTACAGGGTAGACTCTATAGAGCAAGCCCATGAGATATTTACCACCATATTATATATGCACGATGAGGAACTGGATGAACTGGCCAGCGATCTGTACTTTAATGAAAAAGTACAGCATCTAACCTTTGACCCGGAGGAGAATTTGTACCTGAGTATCTATTATACTAGTGCCCCAAAGGCTTTTTAGCCTCATTGGGAAGAAAAGATATCCACAGGAGGTATATATGATTATATATTTTTTATATTTTAGCAAAAAATAAAACCATATGAGCAAATTTCTCCGCATCCTCGTAGTACTGCTAGGTATAGTAGTAGCCCTAGTACTGATATTAGGTCTTGTAGAACCTAATGATCAAACCATACAACGTTCCGGCACCATCAATGCATCAAAAGAAGTAGTATTTGACCAAATAGTAAAATTCAAGAATTGGCAACACTGGAGCCCATGGCTGGAAAAAGACCCTACAGTAAAACTTACTTATGCCGGTACTGACGGACAAGTAGGTAGCAGTTATGATTGGGCTGGTAAAAAAGATTCTATAGGTTCCGGTACGATGAAATGTGATAGCATCGGCGATGGCTGCATGAATTATACCGTAACTTTTACTGAGCCTAGACGTGGCAGTTCTAAGGGTTTCATGAAAGTAGAAGCCGCTGACAAGGGCAGCAGCAAAGTGACCTGGTCTATGACCATACATATGGCTTACCCGCTGAATGCCATGATGTTATTTATAGGTGGAAGTATGGATAAAATGTTAGGTGGCGATTTTGAAAAAGGCCTGGCCAACATGAAGAAATATGTGGAGACACATGCTACAGGTGGTATAGATATAAAAGAAATGCAATTCCCCGCTCATATATATGCAGGTGTACGCAAAGTTGTAGCCATGAATGCTATGTCTCAATACTTTATGGACACATATGCTATGCTGGGCAAGGAAATGGGCGCACGTATAGTGGGTCCTAGTGCAGCATTATACTACACATGGGATACTTTAAAGCACGAATCGGATATGATGGGTGTTTTCCCTATAGCAGATACTAGCAAACCTGTAAAGGGAGCAACTTTCGTAAGTATACCTGCCGGCAAGGCCTTTATGGCAGTGCATATGGGTGGTTATGCAGCATCGGCAGCAGTACACGAGGCTATGGGCAAACATCTGAAAGAAACAGGATCTAAGATGAACTGCGTAATTGAAGAATACATAAAAGGCCCACATGAAGAGAAAGACTCTAGCAAATGGGTGACCAATATCTATTACTTAGTTCAGTAATACATAGCATTTTATAAAATCAAGAAGCTGCGTGTACAATGTATACGCAGCTTCTTCGTTATTAGGAGCATAGCGCTTATATTCGCGCATTACTACACAGGCTGCATGAAGGTATCAGTTATTATTGTCAACTATAATGTGAAGTACTTCTTGGAGGTATGTCTGGATTCTGTGCGCAGGGCAGGCAGGGGGATGAACATTGAGGTGATAGTAGTAGACAATAATTCTCAAGACGACAGCTGTGCCACCATAAAAGAGAAGTACCCTGAAGTAATACTGATAGCCAATACAGACAATAAAGGTTTCTCTAAAGCCAATAATCAGGGAGTAGCCATTGCCAAAGGCGACTATATACTGTTCCTAAATCCGGATACAGTATTGCATGATGATTTTTTCAGGCAGACAGTCAGTTATTTAGATGCACATGCGGAGGTGGGAGGACTAGGGCCCCGCATCATAGATGGTAAGGGACATTTTGCGCCTGATTCTAAAAAATCTTTCCCTACTCTGTCTGTTGCCTTATTCAAGACCACTGGTATCAATAAGATTTTCAGCAAGAGTGCCTACTTCAATAAATACTATGCGGTACATGTGCAGGAACATGAAGAATCTGAGATAGAAGTACTATCCGGCTGCTGCATGATGCTGCGTCATAAAGTGCTGGGCGAGATAGGTGGTGCTTTTGACGAGGATTACTTTATGTATTGCGAGGATGTAGACCTATCATACCGAATTCAGAAAGCAGGGTATAAAAATATGTACTACCCTACTGCTACCATCATACATTACACAGGAGAAAGTACCCGAAAGGCCACACTCTCTTATGTACGCATTTTCAACGAAGCACTGTCTATATTCGTTAAGAAACATTATAGTAAAAGCCAGGCCAGTTTGTTCAGCTTGTTCATCCAAGTGGGCATCATACTCAGGGCAGTTATCAGTTTGGCCAAAAGAGTATTGAATGTATTGCGTATGCCTATGTTCGATGCTATCATACTACTGTTGACATTATACTTTATACAAGACTTCTGGATACAGCATGTGAAAAATATGCACCCCATACCGCTGTACTATATGGCCGCTACTTTTCCGGTATATATACTTATATGGATCAGCTGCCTGTACCTGAATGGTGCTTATGACCAACCTTACCGTGCACTACGTGTAACACGTGGCATGGTGATAGGTACGATCGTTGCATTGGCATTCTATGGACTCTTACAGCCGGGCTTGCGCTACTCGCGCGCTATGATCATCTTTACAGGTTTTACAGGCACTGTGGTGATGTTGGGCTTGCATGAGCTGATGCACAGACTGGGCATCTTTAAATTCATTCCTTATGATGTGCTGCCTAAGAAAGCAGTAATAGTAGCTGATGAAGGCGCCTATGCACAAACAGCCGCTACCCTGCTGCAAGTGCACTATGCACCTGATATTGCAGGACGCATAAGCCCAACAGCAGATGTTGGCACC
>JBAWXE010000070.1:0-14607 GCA_037144255.1 Bacteroidota bacterium
CCGCTACGAGAGCGGCTTTTCTTATTTTTCGAGTGATCCCGTTGGGACTCGAACCCAAGACCCATACATTAAAAGTGTATTGCTCTACCAACTGAGCTACGGAATCATTTCCCTTCTTCTTATCGAATCGGGACGCAAAAATAGACAATTACATTTTATAGCAAAATATTTTTTAAGGCTATTTGAAAATATTTTTTGAATGCCCTACAGTAAAGGGTTTCAGAGAATAATCTTATTAGTAGCTTTTAAAATTTGACGATAATTTTCACATTCAGCAGTCTAGATGTAAGATAATTAGGTACTGCAAATGTTTTATTTGTGGTCTGGTCTTGTATCCATGTATATGATAAAGTGTTTTGTATGCCCAGTAGATTGAAGACCTCTAAACTGGCCCATATGGACTTGAGCTCGCGAAAGAAACTATGATATGGTCGTTCTTTTTTAGACCCATCTAGTAATAATGCAGAAAAACCTATATCTACCCTTTTGTAGTCGGGGAGGCGTAGTGTATCGGCGTATCGTGGTTTATCAGGAGGACCAAATGGCAGACCTGTTGCATACATAAGATTTAGATGTACACGGAAGTTCTTATTGGTAGGAAGGTAATCTTCTAAATACATACCTATTACCAAGCGTTGATCTGCAGGGCGGGGTATATAGCCCGGATATTTGGTAGCACTATCAACACCGGCCGTATTTTTATAAACTATCTTATCATCCTTGATGTCTTCCATTGATTTGAGAACACCAATACTGACCCATGATTGTGCATCCTTTACCAGATCGCCATAAAGGCGTAATTCGCCACCGTAAGTATAGCCAACAGCATCGTTAGTGCCATAGTATCTGATACGTATATTATCGTAGGTATAAGGTACCAGATCCCATAAGTTTTTATAGTAGAGTTCTCCTGTAAGTTTCAGAGGACTGCTGCCCCATTTGAAATTGTAATCGGCACCTGCTACTATATGATAGGATTTTTGAGACAGCAGGGCTTTATTGACCTCGCCTGTAAGGTCGCGCATCTCGCGATAAAAAGGAGGTTGTGCATAAAGTCCGGTGGCTACTTTGAATACGAAGTCTTTTTTCCATACAGGTTTGTATGAAGCCTGTATGCGAGGGCTTACTACCATTTCTTTATTGAGGAAATCGTAATTGAAACGAGCACCTACTGTCATGGTAAGACCCAGAGAATCATTCAAACGAATATTATCTTGTACAAATCCACTAAGGGTAGTATAATCGAAATTGGCAGTAGAATTATAGAAGTGAGTTAGATTGAGAGCAGTGGCATTAAAAGGCTGTGTATAGCCTGCGGAATCGCGGCGTTCCCATTCGTGCAGCTGATCTGATATGCCTGTAACATTGGCATCTACACCCCATTGCAGAAATTGTTTGCCCGCATTGTAAGAGCCTCTGTGTGCCAGGTTGCCCACATTAACAGCTAGGTAGTTGCGGGCATAATCATGTATAAGCCCTGTACCCAAGTACGTCTTTATCTGCCCGAAATTGGTTTTACCAAGGTCTGTTTCTAATTCACCAAAAAGATACTCGCCACCTATGTCGTAGGTTTCCTGTTCGTTGGTTTGAAAGCCGGAGGCCAGTATTTTGAGTTTCAGTTTCTCATTAGGGCGATAAGTAGTAGAGAAGCCTACAAAGCGGGAATCGAATTGATCTAATTCTGAGCCACTATAAAATACCTGTAACTGGTATGCTTGATTAATAACTCCGAAACTGGTGGTTTGAGACTGAGGCTCGAAAGTAAATCTATTTCGGGCGTAGTTGCCTATCACTTCCATTTCCCATTTTTTATTGAAACGGTAGTTGACCAATGTCTGCATATCTGTGAAAGAAGGATTGTATACACCTTTGGTTGGCTGAGACTGTAAAAGATATTGATTGTTCTTTTGACGTAAACCAATGAGGTAGGTAAGTTTTTTGTTTTTGGAGGCACCTTCCAAATGCAGACTGGCACCAAGGAGGCTGGCCATGGCAGAGCCTGAAAATTCTGTAGGACGTTTGTAGGTAACATCCAATACGCTGGACATCTTATCGCCATATTTAGCCTGAAAACCACCTAGTGAGAAATTGACACCACTAACAAGGTCAGAATTGACAAAGCTGAGCCCTTCCTGCTGACCAGAACGAACCAGATAAGGACGGTATATCTCAAAGTCGTTGACATATACCAGATTCTCATCGTAGTTGCCACCACGTACATTGTACTGAGAAGTTAATTCGTTGTTAGATCCTACTAATGATTTAATAATGCCTTCTATACCACCAATGGTACTGGGCATATAGTTGGCCTTGGCAGGGTCTATATAAGTAGCACCCGCTTCATAACGAGAGCGGTCGTTCTTTTTTACATATTCACTAATGCCTATTGATTTACTTGTAAGGGTTACATCTAATGAGCGATTCTCTCCTACTTTTAATGTAATAGTTCGGCGTAGAGTCTCAAAACCTACGTAAGTGAATATTACTGTAATGTTCTTACCTGCTGGTACTTCTACCTTGTAATATCCGCGAGGGCTGGTACTGGTACCTATGCCGGAATTGGCAATAGCTACAGTAACAAGTTCTATGGGTTGGCTGCTTTCATCTTTTACTACACCACTAATAGTAGCCATGCCGTTTTGTGCATGTACCATATAGGAGCTGAACAGTAAGACTATGAAAACAGTTATTTTCAGGAACATACACAAACATTGAAACGTGCAAACAAATGAATTTATTTTGTGATGCTCTTCAGATTCTTGATCATAGCAGCAGGGTCCTGGGCGGAAAATACAGTATTGCCTGCTACTAGTACATCGGCACCTGCTTTGGCAATTGTAGCTGCATTTTCTAGAGTTACACCCCCATCTACTTCAATAAGTGTAGCACAGCCACGGTCTTTGATCATTTGTTTTAGGGTGCGTACCTTATGCATAGTATGGTCTATGAATTTTTGCCCGCCAAATCCCGGGTTCACACTCATTACCAATACCAGATCAATATCACAAAGTACATCTTCTAATAAAGAAACCGGAGTATGAGGATTTAGAGCAACACCTGCTTTCATGCCCAATGCCTTGATGGCTTGTAGATTACGATGCAAATGTGGAGATGCCTCGTAATGTACGGTGAGGTAATCGGCACCTGCTTTAGCAAAATCTTCAAAATATTTTTCAGGCTCTACTATCATCAAGTGCACATCGAATGTTTTCTTTGCTTTCTTTTTCATAGCAGTAATGACCGGCAATCCGAAACTGATATTAGGCACAAATCTGCCATCCATCACATCCAGATGAAACCAGTCGGCCTCGCTATTGTTGATCATTTCTATATCTATTTCCAGATGTAGAAAATTGGCAGAGAGTATAGAAGGTGCTATCAGAGCCATAAGTACGTATTGATATGTGGTATTGAAAAATGTTCTTAATTATTTTGCGCCTAATCTTTTCAGTGCGTCAATAGCTTCTGGGTACTTTGGTTCGAATACAAGTGCTTGCTTGTAATCTGAGATTGCTTCTGTTTTTTTCTTCAGCATCTCGCTACATAACCCCCTATTATAATAAGCTCTGGCACTATTAGGTTCTGTTTTTGTTACTATGTCAAAATGCCTCCAAGCCTTATCCAAAGAATCTTCCTGCAAATATATCCAGCCCATATTGAAGAAAGCATTAGAGAACTGATGGTCGTGCAGGATGCATTCCTTGTATTGTAATATAGCATTCTTATAGTCTTTCTGTTCTTGATAGAACATACCCTTGGCATACAATGGCGTTACATCAGAAGAGTCCATTTTGAATGCATTGTCAAAGTATTTTAGTGCCATAGGGTCTCTGCGGCCACTATATAATATACCTACTTGCACTATAGCATCTCTATAGTCAGGTACAGTATTGATAGCTGTTTGAAAACTGGCAATAGCCTTGTCTGTATCTTTCAAGTCTTTATAGATCATCCCTTTCAGAAAGTAGCCCTCAGGGTTATATACATCCTGACGCAATACAGTATTGATCTCGCTGAAAGCTTTGGGATAATCTTGCATGAAAAGCATCATCTTGGCCACTTTCAGATGCGCTTTTGGGTCATTAGGATTTCTGGCCATCGCTTTTTGCAGCCATTGTACAGATCCTGCAAGATCTTTATGTTCGAATAGTAGATCTCCTATAGCACTGAAATACTCTGCTTTGGAAGAATCTAATGCTACTGCTTTTTTAAAGTCACTCAGTGCTAATGAATCTGCCCCAGTTTTTACTAATTGCATACCACGTTTGAAGTACAATGTGGCATCCTTTGGGTGTTCATTGATCTTGGTAGTAATACTCCTAAGTGTAGAATCCTTAGCAAATGGGTTTGAACCGTCTACACCTGCATTTCCATTATTGGATTTGCAGGCAAACAATGAAAGTGTAATCAGTATAAGAGGAAGATGTCGTGTCCACGCGCGTTTCATTTCACAAACATAAATTAATTGTATGAATAAGATAAATGAGTTTAGTCCGTATGGATGAGCTAGCTAAAAACCTACAAATCATCCTTTTTTATATCTTTCGCAAGAGGTTCCCTTAAGTTCACGGGTTTTGACTTTTTCTTTAGCTGCATGTTCAACAATTCTACCAAAAATGAAAAAGCCATAGCGAAGTATATATAACCTTTAGGTATTTGTTGATGGTGGATAGGTTCCAGGCCTTCGAAGAAAAGGGCAAAACCTACCATTACCAAAAAAGCTAATGCCAGCACTTTGAAAGTAGGGTGTTTGTGAATGAACTGAGATATTTTGCCTGAGAACAGGAACATGATGAACATAGCAATGATTACTGCAATGATCATTACAATTATCTGTTTTGCAAGACCAATAGCTGTGATCATGCTATCGAAAGAAAATACAAGGTCAATAAGTATGATCTGTACAATGGCTTTACCTAATGAGTTGCCAACTTTATTCTTTCCCTCTACCTCTTTTTCTATTTCGTTACCCTCTAGTTTATGGTGTATCTCTCCCACAGTTTTTACTATAAGGAACAAACCTCCCGCTATCATTACCAAATGCCCTAGTTCGAAAGAATAACCAAATACTTCTATTTTAAGTGGGTTGTGTACCAACCAACTCAAACAAAATAATAAGAGTACGCGAACTGCAATACCTGTGAACATCCATATACGTCTAGCTACTACTTGGTTAACAGCAGACAATCGCTCCATGGCAATAGATACAAATATGACATTATCTATGCCCAATACTATCTCTAATAAAGTAAGTGTTACCAGACTAATTAGGGCACCTATGCTCAATAGTTCATTCATGTAGTTATCACTTATTATTTAGGATACCCTTACAGATGTTACTTGCAATAGCCGGGCCTTCGTAAATGAAACCGGTATATACCTGTACCAACGAAGCGCCTGCTAGTAACTTTTCAATAGCATCAGCGGCGGTGAAAATACCTCCTACTGCTATGATCGGGATTTTGCCTTTGCTATGAGTATGTATATAACTGATTACTTCGGTTGCACGTTTGCACATAGGTAATCCACTCAATCCACCGGCTCCTATTGCTTCTACATCAGCAGTTGGTGTTTGTAAGCCGCTTCTATCAATAGTAGTGTTAGTAGCTACTAAACCATCTATACCTGTTTGGCGAACAATATCAATGATATCATTCAGTTGTTCATTTGTAAGATCGGGTGCTATCTTTAATAATACAGGTTTACCATTGCCTAATTGTTTATTCAGTACTTGTAGTTTATTCAGTAATTCCAGCAAAGGTTCTTTGTCTTGCAATGCACGCAAGCCAGGGGTATTAGGACTACTCACATTTACTACAAAATAATCTACCACGTCATACAGCTCGCGAAAACTAGCTAGATAATCATTTACAGCATCTTCATTAGGGGTCACTTTATTCTTGCCAATATTGCCTCCTATCACTACTTTCTCATGGCGTTGTCTCAATCTAGCAGCTGCAGCTTTTGCGCCATCATTATTAAAACCCATTCTATTGATCAGGGCCTTATCTGCCGGCAGCCGAAATAATCGGGGTTGAGGATTGCCGGGTTGTGCCAATGGTGTGACGGTTCCTATCTCAATGAATCCAAATCCTAAACACGCAAGCGCATCTGTATACTTTGCGTCCTTATCAAATCCCGCAGCTAGACCTACAGGATTCGGAAAGGTGATTCCCCATAAGGTACGTTCCAAAGATGGATCAATTACTTTGAACTGACGTTTGAGCCAACCACGAAGTATAGGAACGCTATAAGCAAAATTCAATTGCTTCATGACCCGATGATGCACTTGTTCCGGGTCTATCTTAAAAAGGATACTTCTGATGGTATTGTACATGAAGGGCAAAGATAAGCAGTGTGGTTTTAACCTTTTTTAACAAAAAGAGATTTCACAGGACATTTTGAAACCGTAATTTAGCTGCAATATGTCCTTTCGTCCAGCGATTTTCTTTGTTTTATTAATGAATATGCTTTGTCATACGGCATTTGGGCAAACTATAAAAGGTGACGTAATGGACGTGGATGCCGGCGGAATGATGGCAGGAGTAAATATTCAAAATATTTATACGCATACAGTGGTTACCACCGATAGTAATGGAAAATTTGCTATAGATGCCACTAATGACCAGCTTTTAGAGTTCAGCAAGCCAGAATATCAAACCATCCATGTTCGAATACCCAAGGGAAGTATACCGCCATATTTCCGGATATTTATAGCCAAAGTCAATATTAAGAGCACTAAAAAAGGTGAAAGGAATTTTCATGATGATAGTATCAGTAACCATGAATTATACAAAAGTGAGCTTGAGTTTGCCAAACTGACCACTTTGGAGTCTATTCAGCATCCATTCTCCGCGTTAAGTAAGACCAATCGTCAGATATGGGCATTTCAAAAAAGCTACGAAGAGTTTGAGCAAGAAAAATACATTGACTATACTTTTAATGAAAGCACCATTTCAAAGATCACAGGACTAAGTGGCGATAGTGCCAAAGCATATCTGAGAACTTTTAGACCTACTTACCAGCAACTACGAAATATGAAGGAATATGATTTCCTTTCGTATATAAAAAGAACTGTAGCAGCCTATCGTAAAGGTCATGGACCTCACTTCTCTCCAGGTAGAGGCTCAGGACATTAATTCTATAATATTAGGTAGCACTGCCAATTCATCTTGGCATTTATCGTAATGAGCGCTATTTTTATAGGCATTATCCATTATTCTTATAATTTTATCCTAAAGTGCCCGCTCGCATGTTATTAAGATTTATTAATGTAATAATGTTGGCACTCATTTCATATAGTAGCTTAGCACAAGTATCTATTTTTGAGGTGAGTAGAGGTACTATTAGCTTTCATTCTGATGCGCCAAGAGAATTGATCTTTTCCACATCAAAAGAATTAAGGGGGGCTGTCAATATTCAACAAAAAACATTTGCATTCAGGGTTAATATTGCATCGTTCAAAGGGTTTAATAATGACCTTCAGGAAGAGCATTTTAATGAAAGCTACTTGGAGTCTACCTTTTTTCCGGATGCTACCTTTTCCGGAAAGATCATTGAAGATATTGATCTGACAAAGGATGGAGAATATTTTTTAAGAGCAAAAGGTAAACTGAAGATACATGGGCTAGAACAAGAGAGGATCATAAAGGCACATGTAATGATTAAAGACAATAGAATAGTAGTAAGATCAGATTTTATTGTACCGCTTTCAGATCATAATATAAAAGTGCCAAGGGTAGTATACGATAAACTGTCACCTGATATAAAAGTGAAAATTTTTGCTACACTATTACCTAAAAGAGTAAAATGAAAAAACTCTTAGTTGTTATTTTGTTGTGTATCACTTTGCCTTCTTGGGCACAGAAGCCTTTTAGTCGCGACTATTGGCTGAATGATGCAGGTGTGCCAATAAAAGTGAATGCCCTCATCTTAGACGAAAGTGGATATATATGGGTAGGCACAGCTGATGGCTTATATTACTTTAACGGACGAACTTTTAATAAGATTGCTGATACTGCTCGTCAACCAATAACAGCATTGACTTGTAGTGAAAACTGTATATGGATAGGGTATGCTAATGGTAATGTTTCCACTTGTATCAATAATACAATAATGCCTTATGAAATATTTGGTAGACATGGGCATTCTACTATCAATAATATATATAAAGATAAGTTAGGCATACTTTGGCTATGTACCGAGAGTGAGGGTATTTATTGTGTGGTCAATAATGCAGCTATAGTATGTAATACTAATAAAGGCTTGTCAGACAATTTTATTTATGCCGCTTTGGAACTACCATATAATTCATTGCTAGCAGGCAGTGATAAAGGTATTAATATCATTAGCCTCTACCACCATAAGGTCAATATAGATGTTATAACCACCTTACAAGGATTGCCTGACAATATTGTAAAAGTTTTGAAAAAAGTACCTGATACAACACAATATTGGATAGGTACACAACAACAGGGAATTGCCATCTTTGATTATGAAAGTAAAAAAATACTACCTTATAAATATCCAAAATGGAAATGGGGGCAAGTAAATGATATAGAACCTGTAGATAAAGAACATGCATGGGTAGCAACTGATGAGGGTTATCTTCTGAAAATTGATCTGCAATCAGACAGTATGAAGATCACTCAATATTCTATGGCTGGTGATAAAATAAAGAAACTTTTACGCGATAAGGTGGGAAATATTTGGTGTGCTACTAATAGAGGGATAACTATGGTAATGGAGGAATATATGGGGTATATTCCACTCAAAAGACCTTTTTCTTTGCAGGAGATCAATGCATTAGCTAGCGATAATGATAGATATTTGTGGTTTGCTCAAAGCAAAGAATTATATCAGATCGACTTAGCGAATTTTAATGATATCAAACATATTTTCACTGCAGAAGCCACCATTACTTCTTTACATTTCGATAATCACAAGCAATTGTGGATAGGTACGCTTGGTAAGGGTTTATGGTACTACGATAGATTACACGTCATAAGACATATTACTACCATTACAAACCTTACTCAGGGACAAATACTGGATATCTCAGGTTATAGAAACGAGATATGGGTATCTACCCTCAATGGTGTCGAAGAGCTGGTTGTACCTGAATCAAATCCCTCAGACCCAAGGCTTATTAATCACCACAGTAAACATTCTGGTGTAGGTAGCGATTATGTGTATCATCTTTATCCGGATAAAGATGATCATATGTGGATGGCTACGGATGGTGCTGGGGTATCTATGTATGATGGCCGCGAGTATAGCAGATGGGATTCTTCTTCTGGATTTAAAAGTCAGGTAGTATATTCAATTACTCAAGATGCATATGGTACAATATGGGCTGGTACCTTGAATAATGGACTCTTTCACTATAGTAACGAGAAATGGCATCAATATGAACTGCAGGATGGTTTGCAGGATGTGAATATTTCTGCTATCATGGGCAATAAATCAGGTCAAATCATTGTAGTGAATAAAAAGGGTATTGATGAATGGTATCCTGATTGCATGCAGTTTCGTCACTTCAACAGACGTTTGGATATCAATATCGATAGCCTGTCTGTGCAACTCAATTGCATAGCTAAAGATGTTGAAGGCAATGTATTTGTGCCTTATGAACATGGCATAATCGTATTTAAGAACATCTTTCAAAAACAAGACATAATGCCCGATGTTCATATTTCAGGATTAAGTCTTTTCTTTCAACCAATTGAACAAGGTTTGCATGATTTCTCTTATCCGGAAAATCATATCACTATCAAATACGATGGTATCAACTACTCCAATCCCGAACGTCTACATTACCGATATGCATTGAATGGCTTTAACGATTCCTGGATATTGACCAATGATGAATCTGTTACTTTCCCCAAGCTGCCTCCGGGTACTTATTCTTTCAGAGTACAGGTCTCATTAAGTAATAATTTTTTCAATGCAAAGGAGTCATCATATACATTTACTATCGCAGCACCTTTGTGGAAACGTACATGGTTTATAGCGGCTATGTTATTACTTATTGGTATTCTAATCTACTATATTCAGAAATTAAGGGATAGAAGAGTTAGTAAGGTTTCCTTATTGCAAAAAGAACGTATGATATTTGAGTATGAGCACTTGAAAAGCCAAGTAAATCCACACTTCTTATTTAATAGTCTCAATACTTTAGCTAGCTTGATAGAGGAAAACACTGAGACTGCTATTGACTATACTGTTCATTTGTCCGATCTGTATAGAAACATGTTAGCATATAAGGATAAAGATCTCATATTGTTAGTTGAAGAGATGGAACTACTTCAAAAATACCTTTATATACAACAAAGCCGTTTTGGAAGTGCACTGCAATTAAAGGTAAATATTTCCGAAAAATTGCTGATGAACAAGAAAATCGTTCCTCTTGCGTTACAATTATTAGTAGAGAATGCCATCAAGCATAATGTTGTGTCCATTTCATCACCACTAATTATATATATAGATGCAAATGAATATACGATAGTCGTGCGAAACTGGTTGCAACCCAAGATGAATACAGAACGAGGGGCGGGTTTAGGTTTGATAAATATTCGTAAACGTTATTTTTTACTTGCGAAAAGACAAATATCTTACGGTGTGTATGATAATGAATATATTGTAATATTGCCATTGATATGAATATTCTGATAATAGAAGATGAAGTTCCTGCTTTCAAAAGGCTCAGTAAGCTGGTATTGGAAGTTATTCCCGATGCTCATATGGAGCAACAAATAGATAGTATTGCAGCAGCAAAAGAGTGGTTTGCTAATCATGACATGCCTGATCTTGTGTTTATGGATATTCACCTAGCAGATGGTTCTGGTCTTGATCTTCTGAAAATGGAAAAGATCGAATGTCCAGTAGTATTTGTTACTGCCTATGATGAATATGCCATACAGGCATTTAAAGCCAATAGTATTGATTATCTATTGAAGCCTATAAAGAAAGAGGATCTGGAAGGCGCCATTGACAAACTCAAACAATTTGAAAAAATATTCTCTCAACAAGAAACATTTGTTCCATATACAAAGCCCGGTAATCCATCTGAATACAAAAAACGTTTTGTAATACGTTTTGGTGAGCATATCAAAACTTTATTGGTAGAAGAGATTGCATATTGCTTCAGTGAGAATAAAGCCACGTATGCACGTACTTTCGAAGGGCGCACTTATCCTATGGATCATAATCTGGATGCATTAGACCAAATGCTAAACCCTCAGGACTTTTTTCGTATCAATCGTCAATATCTTATTAGTCTTAAGACTATTGAAGATATGAGATCTTATACTAAAGCAAGGGTGATTGTAACACTGAATCCTCCGGTGAAAGAACCTCCGGTTGTCAGCTCTGAAAGAGCGGCTGATTTTAAACTTTGGTTATCAGGAGAAATTTGATATGTAAAGAATTAATATTCGATGTGCTTGGTCAATTATTTTTCCGCATTCATCGAATATTATGCATGTAGAGACATTTATTGGCTGTATTTTTGATCACTTTTATAAATTAAACAATGAAGAAGAAAATTTTTTTAGGATTGTTAGTCGCTGTGATCGCTGCAGTTGCAGTAGTTGTTTTTATGCTCAATAAACCACATAAAAAAGCCGAAGACCAAAAAGGTATTGCATTGACAGCCATAGAGTTATACAAGGCATATGGTGCTAATGAGAAGAAAGCCGATTCTTCATACCTCAAAAAAGTATTGGAAGTAAGTGGTGAAGTTTCAGAAGTAAAGGAAAATCAGGATCATAAGACTACTGTATTGCTAAAATCTGATGATGCTATGGGGGGGATTTTTTGTACAATGAGAGATTCAGGTGTGAAATTGGAACTTGGTAAAAAAATTACAGTAAAAGGGTTTTGTTCTGGTCATACTTTGACCGATGTTAATATTACAGGCTGTGTTTTAAAATAATTGAAATTATCTTTGACGTTACAATTTGTTACATAGTAAATAAAATACAAAATATAATTTGCATGAAAAAAGTGTTTGTTGCAGTAATTTTATCCTTTGGTTTTTTTAGCACAGTTAGTTTGATGAGTTGTGAAAGTAAAAAAGCTGATAAAGATTTCCCCATAATAACACCTGTGCATCCGGTTACTTGTGATACCACCAATATTACCTATGATAGCACGATCGCTCCAATATTCAGTGCTAACTGTACTAAATCAGGTTGTCATAATACTACAGATATGGCATTGGCTGGCAATGTTGCATTAGACACATGGACTGGGGTCAATGCTTTTTTATCTAATACCAGATCAGGTGGCCCTACTAAAATGCTTAATGATATCAATCAAGTTTCTGGTGGAAATAACATGCCTAAATCAGGTGGGAAAATCAGCGATTGTAATATCAAACAGATCACTAAGTGGATAGCTAGTGGATGGCCTCAGCATTAATCCTTAATTTTATCAACAGTTAAATAAATTTATAATGAAAAAAATACTTTTTGCCATAGTGCTCATAAGCAGTACAACTGGTGCTTATGCACAAAAATATATGACTCGTAGTGGTAAGATATCTTTCTTCGCTACCGGTGGTACTGAAAAGATCGAAGCTATCAACAATGAAGTTGCCAGTATTTTGGATAGCAAATCGGGTGATGTAGTATTTCAGGTGCCTGTAAAGAGTTTTAAGTTTGCAAGTGCATTGATGGAAGAGCATTTCAATGAGAACTATATTGAAAGTGACAAATTCCCAAAATCAGACCTGAAAGGTAAGGTCTCAAACATTTCTGAAGTCAATTTTGAAAAGGATGGAGCTTACAAAGTTACTGTAGTGGGTAAACTTACCATGCATGGTGTTACTAAGGAAGTAAGTGTACCCGGTACAATAACTGTAAAAGGTAAACAAATTACACTCAGTTCAAAATTCAAGGTATTGTTGGCTGATTATGAGATCAAGATCCCTTCAGTAGTAAAGGATAAAATCGCCAAGGATGCAGAAATTACAGTAAATAGTATTTTAGATCAGAAATAATTTTTCATTTTTCGAATCATAAGTCATGCGCATTAGGTCATTTTTGTTTTTTTCTGCAGTATTGCTTACTTCATTTTCTTTTCAATCAAAAGCACAACAAGGTGCTGATGATCTGGCTAAAATGCTGGAACAAGAAGATAAAACAGCAAAGCATAAGAAAGATTACACTACCGCTACATTCAAGGCTACACGTATCCTTGACGGTAATAGCATTGAGAATACAGGTAAGGGGGTACTAGATTTCAGGATCATGCATCGTTTCGGCGAACTAAGCACAGGAGCTTCAAATTTTTACGGTTTTGATAACGCTGCTACTAAATTGGCTCTTGACTATGGTATCACCAAATGGTTGATGGTAGGTGTTGGTCGTAGTGCTTATCTGAAAGAATATGATGCATTTACTAAGGTGAAAATATTACGCCAGGTAAAAAATGGTGGCATGCCTCTCAGCCTTAGTTATGCTACAGGAGCTACATTACAAGGAGAAGATGTTCAACTGGCACCTGATGGTTCTAAATATTCTGTCGTTGACCGCATGCGTTTTTATCATCAGATACTCATCGCACGCAAATTCAATGATTGGTTGTCTCTGCAATTGATGCCTACATTGATACACATGAATGTTGTTGATTCTTCTAAGGATGCAAATGATATCATGGCTATGGGTATTGGCGGTCGTATCAAGTTGTCCACTCGTTTTGCCCTCACCGGCGAATACTATTATACATTGGGTAATAAGCTGAGCGGTCATGATTATCAAAATGGACTTTCTGTAGGGGTAGATATTGAAACAGGTGGTCACGTATTTCAATTGGTATTCACTAATGCAACAGGATTGAATGAACATTCATTCGTTGCACAGAATACCAGCAAGTGGAGTAATGGTGGTATTCACTTCGGGTTCAATATTTCACGTGTTTTTACTATTGTACAACCTGAAGAATTTAAACACACGAATAATAAGAGCTGGTAAAATCTTTAAAATTAAACTTATAAATAATAAAGGCTGCTCATGGAGCAGCCTTTATTATTTATGTTAGATCAATATCGAATTATGCTATTGTGATAGTTTCGTCCATATATACATCTTGTATATTATTCAGCAATTCTACACCATCTTTCATTGGTTTTTGGAATGCTTTACGTCCACTGATCAGGCCCATACCACCGGCACGTTTGTTTACTACAGCGGTCATTACGGCTTCTGCCATATCAGATGCACCTTTAGACTCTCCACCAGAGTTGATAAGTCCTACACGTCCCATGTAGCAATTTGCTACCTGATAACGGCACAGGTCTATCGGATGATCAGTAGTCAGGTTCTCATATACTTTCTTATGGGTCTTACCAAAGTTCATAGCCAAATAACCACCATTGTTGGTAGGTAATTTTTGCTTGATGATATCTGCTTGTATAGTTACACCTAAATGGTTTGCTTGTCCTGTAAGGTCGGCAGCAGCATGATAGTCTATGCCATCTTTCTTGAATCCACTGTTACGCAGGTAACACCACAGTACTGTAGCCATACCTAATTCGTGTGCATATTCAAAGGCCCATACCACCGGCACGTTTGTTTACTACAGCGGTCATTACGGCTTCTGCCA
>JBAWXE010000071.1:0-14110 GCA_037144255.1 Bacteroidota bacterium
TTCGTTTCCATCTTGGCAATCCAATTTTTCAGGTCCTCGATCACTTTTGGTTGAATTTCATGCCCCATAGGGTATTCATGATATTCGGGCCTTATCCCTTTTTGTATCAGAAAATCTCTGGATTTCTGCGCTTTTTCAAGAGATATCACATCATCATATGTTCCATGAGAAATGAACCAGGATGTATGCTTCAATTTCTTCTCTGTTGCTACCATAGGTTTTACCTCTTCAGATAAGCTACCACTTAGTATCGCTACGCCTTTTATTTTTTCAGGTTCGGTAAGTCCTACAGCATAGCTCATGCGCGATCCTTGGCTAAACCCTAAAAGATATACTCGTTGTGTGTCAGTATGATATTTAGCGTTTACTTCATTGATCATATTTGAAATTAGTTTCCTGCTTTCTTCTGCTTCATCGGCATTCATGATTCTTTCGCCCTTTACTACACTTACATGGCACCAGGCATAAGATCCTTCAGACAATGTAATAGGCCCCCGTGCCGAAACTATCAAAAGGTCTTTAGGTAAATAGGTGACTGCCATATTATACAAGTTCTGTTCAGTACCACCATAACCATGCAGTAAAATAAGTACTGCTGGATGCTCGCTTTTTACTTCGGGTTTATGTACTATATAAAATAGCCCGGTACTGTCTTTATTTTTATCAAAGGCAAATAAACCATAACTATTATAAATGCAAAGAATGATTAGTAAGGGTATCTGTCTAAAATGCATCTTCGAATGGTTGAAAGGCAAATGTCGCTATTTTGAATGCTTCCTGATTAAAACTCCATTATTTAAATAAAAAATTGACACAGGTTTCATTGAACTATTTAATTTATATTACTTCCTTAAAATGGCTCTCAACATAGTCCATGCTTAATATTAAGAATATCAACATGGTGATCAAATTCAATATGTCTTGAATATTTTCTTTAGCTTTACTATTACAGGTTTGAAATTAATATCCATTTTATGAATAAGGTCGCCTTTTTATGGCTATTCTTGAGCTTCTCGCTATTGGCATCTGTCAGTACTTTTGCACAGATCAACATTGCTCATACCATTACCCAACCTACATATTGTTATTATGGTAATGGAAAGATGGATTTTTCAGGTTTAACACCATCTAGCAGTTTTCAGTTACACTATACCAAAAATGGATCCATACAGCCTACTATCGATATTAAGTCCACACCATTTGGTAGCTATGAATTAACGCATTTAGGTCCTGGGACTTATACAGATATTTATGTGAGCAATGGCAGCCTTCATTCAAATATATTAGGTCCTGTTGTGTTAAATGATGCAGCAATACCGATAATTTCTTTAGGGTCAGTAAAGAACCCGGCTACTTGTCAGGTAAGTAATGGAGCTATAACCATAAAAGGGTTCATACCAAATGCTACTTATACTTTTACGTATACCAAAAATTCATCCAATATATATAAATCACCATTAATGGCAGTTAATGATACCGGATGTTTTATTATAACAGGGTTGACTGAAGGTCTATATGAACATATCCAATTCAAATCATCGGCTACAGGTTGCGCATCCACAACATTAGCACCTATAGAACTTAAGAGTGATCCGAACATCAGTTATACTTTAACTAATATGGCTGCTGTTTGTGGAGATAGCACTGGCAATATAACACTGTATGGATTATATCCAGGAGCTAAGTATTCTGTTGATTATACTAAAAATAATATTTCCCAGCATAGAGATGGATTGGTGGCAAATAGGTGGGGGGGGATAGATATTATAGGCTTAGGAGCCGGCACCTATGATAAAATAAAGGCATCTCCTGCTGATTGCGACATCAGTACCGCAATTACTGGGCCTATACAGATCACAGCCACAGCAGTACAAAATGTATTGATAAAAACAGTGCCTGGTAATGTCGTAAGCCCTACCGATACTGTGATTTTTATTGCCAAGGCAAGCAATACAGGCAGGCATCCACGGTTCCTTTGGCAGAAAAATGGTGTGCCTGTGCAAGGGCATGCTAATTTTTATATGGATCATCATTTCAAAAATGGAGATATTATTACCTGTACCGTTACCAGCATTTTATGTTCGGAGCTGAGTACTGCCGGAAATAATATTATCATGTCTGTAGTGCAAAATAATTCTGCGGCAGCGGCGGCAATCAATAATGTTACTCTTTCCAGTGGTTTCAGGTTGTTCCCAAATCCTACGAACAGTATACTCTTTGTAGATAGTAAAGAACCGGTAAATATTGAAGTAACAGATATTAATGGTAAGATAGTAAGAGAGATGAGACAAGATAAATATGTGGATATGAGTAAACTGGCCAATGGTATATACCTCATACACTTATACAATAAAGAAGGTTTGCTGCTACATGTAGGTAGGGTAGTGAAAGAATAAATATCATTGAAAAATTGAATAAACAAAGCAGCCCGAAAAAGTTTCGGGCTGTTTTGTTTAAAACGAGTTTATACTATTGTTTATGCCGGCAATGCATGTTTTTTCATACTACGTGCTGCTAGCAATGTACTGGCCAATGCCAGTACCGCCGCCGCTATAAATGGTGCTCCGGGAAAATTAAATGGTGCCTGAGCTCCTGTATAATAAGCAAACAGATTGGTCATCATCGGTGGCCCTATAATAGTGGTCACACTCATCATACTGGTCATAGCTCCTTGTAGTTCACCTTGTTCATTAGCAGGTACATGGTTTGATAATACTCCCTGCATGGCCGGTCCTGCAATACCCCCCAGACAATAAGGTATGATACAGGCAAACATCATACCGCCCGAATTGGCCAAAACAAACAATAATAAACCTAAAGTAGATAAAGCCAATCCTAGATATACACTACGTTCTGCACCTAGCAATGGCATTGTCTTGCGTATCAGTAAGCCTTGTACTAATCCTACCACCAATCCCACAAATGCTAATGAATATCCTACCCATGCCTCATTCCACTGAAATTTATACATGCAGTAATACTGCCAGGTGCTTTGTACAGATTGCCCTGCCAGGTATAATAAAGATATAGCAGCTATCAGCCCTGCTACTGCCGGATATCTTTTTAGTTGTATCAGGCTACCCAGGGGGTTAGCACGTTTGATGTCAAATGAACGGCGATTCTCAGGTGCCAACGATTCAGGCATTACAAAGTAACCATACAGACAGTTCAGTAAACTCAGTACCGCCGCAGCAATAAAGGGAATCCTAGGGCCGAACTGCCCTAACATACCGCCCATAGCCGGACCAATAATAAAACCCATACCAAATGCCGCACCTACTAGTCCGAAATTCTGTGCACGTTTTTCAGGTTCGCTCACATCTGCTATATAGGCCGCAGCGGTAGTAAAGCTGGCACCTGTTACCCCTGCTATTATACGCCCAACGAATAGCCAACCAATAGTAGGCGCTACTGCCTGAAATAAATAATCTATTCCAAAACCAAACAAGGAGAACAAGAGAATGGGTCTGCGCCCGAACCTGTCACTAAGGCTACCCAGTATAGGTGCACATACAAACTGTACTATGGCATAAGAGAATGTAAGCCAGCCTCCATATTTGGCAGCGGTGCTCATATCTCCATGTATCAGTTGAGAGATCAGTTTGGGTAATACTGGTATGATGATACCCAATCCGGTAACATCTATGAGTAATGTGATAAATATAAAACTAAGGGCAGCTTTCTGCGATTTTGGAGCCATGAGGGTGAATATTTGCTATGGTGCAGGTACCGGACTAAATTATAAAATGTACAGGAATATTCTGCTATCAAAACGTAAAAGCTATTTGTATGCCACCCCAATGATGGTCGCTACCTGTGGAAAATTCTTTGGTAATGAAGGCCTGAAAGTACTCTAAATATAGTCTCTTATATGCTACTGCTACACCATATCTATTTTGAAAGGTAAGCCTCATAATTTGTTTGTTATCAATAGTGTATGGATTGTTTCTGTCGAACAATCCTCCTTGTAATGTTGCATCATATCCTATGCTTGCAAGCTCAGTATGTTCATAAAAATACATTGCAAATTTCCTATTCGATTTAGTTATGAATGGGGATTGAAACAGTCCTAGTATAGCAGTAATACCAATGCCTGCTTTATCGCTTAGTGTGCCTGCTCTGGCCATTGCATCAGCATCTATAGAATAGTACTTGCCACATAATATCTGTTTCTCATAGTCCACTTGGTAGTTCAGTTCTATATCATTTTGTATCTGGTGGCTCCAGCCTCTGGGTTGTATACCGTCTAATGCACGGTGTATTCCTTTTTGCATTTGCTCCCCACCTGTAGATGGACCAATATCTCCCGTAACGAGTGTAGTAGAAAAACGCTGCATGTGTATAGTATCTGTACATATCATAAAAGACTTCAGCATAATAACACTGGCATATGGCCTGTCTCCATATAATATTTTATCGTTTAGTAAGCTACTGGGGGTGTAACCATCATGCTCTATTGCCAATCCATATTTTGTATTTCTCCAATGCAGATGTATAAGTATTTTATTGATGGGGTTGTACTTAAGGACAGGTGATGCTATTTCTGCATGTATACCTTGTGTATAGTAGAGATCAGTAGCTGAGAAAAAGTCATTTTCATAATTCAGTCGGAAGTAAGAATCGCTATTAATATTCTTATATGATAGGGTATTGTCTATTGCTTGCCCATTACTCCTGAGAGCAAATAAGCAAATTAAGAAACATATATAGATTGGGGCTTTGCGCATTTGTTTCTTATTATATACGCAAAAAGAAGGTATGTAGATTGATGTATTTCAGACTAATTAATCCTCACAAAGATGTGTTGGGTCAGTCTTTTTAGATCTGTCAGATTCTAGTGTAATGTGTTGAATATTATTGTGTTGCAGTTTATGTTTAATGTTATGCTTTATAATACCTTCTTGCTCCAGGCTGGTTCCGTCGGGGAATAATACATGTGCAGTAAGGGCATTTTCTGTAGTACTGATAGCCCAGATATGTATATGGTATATATCCTTAATGCCCTCTATTTGCATAAGAGAAATTTTGATATTCTCTATATCTATATCCTTAGGTACCCCGTCCAATGATAGTCTTAGGCTGCTGCTCAATAAGTTCCAGGTGCTAATAAGAATGACAATAGCAATAACAATACTCAAAACAGGATCTAGCCAATATAGGTGGAAATAGTATATAATAATGCCACCTACTACCAGTCCTAGGGAAACAAGAGCATCACCTAACATATGCAAATAAGCGCTCTTTAAGTTCAGGTCACTATCCTTCCTACGGAAGAACATCATGGCAGTAAGTCCATTGATAAGAATACCTATACCAGCCACCCATGCTATTACATCTCCTTGTAATACTTCCGGGTGTAAGAATCGATGAATGGCTTCGTAAACTATACCGCCTACTGATACCAAAAGTACCATAGCATTAAACAATGCCACAAGAATAGATGTCTTGCGATAACCATATGTATATTTTGAATTAGCTTTTACTTTCATCAGTTTGAAAGCCAAAAGCGATAGGGCTAGACTGCCCACATCTGCCAAATTGTGCCCGGCATCAGATAGTAAAGAAAGTGAATGTATAGATAATCCCATGATCACTTCTACTACAACAAATGCGAAATTGAGCAATATGCCAATGATAAAAGACGTATTTACGCTGGTAAGCTGTATGCTATGGTCGTGGCTATGTGTATGTCCTCTACGTCCATGATCATGATGTTCTTCGTGTTCGCCGGAGTGATGACTTTGATGGCGTTTGTGACTGTGCTTATGTTGCCCATGATGATGCTCATGATCCTCCGGATGGTCATGTGGATTATGGTCATCTTCATCATCTAAATGGCTATGAGTTATTTTGTGTAAGTCACTCATTATTAATTGTTTATCTTAGTTCAAGTAAAGCAACATTCTCAATATGGTGTGTATGCGGGAACATGTCTATAGGTTGTAAACGAACTACCTTGTAAGCATGGTCTAGCAGTGCCAGATCGCGAGCCTGTGTAGCCGGATTACAACTTACATATACCACCCTTGGTGCCGACAGTTTCAATAATTGTTGTATGAGTTTTTCCTGCATGCCTGCTCTTGGCGGGTCTGTAATGATCACATCAGGGCACCCATGTTTTTCAAAAAAAGCATCATTACAAATATCGGCCACATCACCTGTGAAAAATTCACAATGTTCTAATTTGTTTGCAGCTGCATTTTCTCTTGCATCTTTTATGGCATCATCCACTACCTCTATACCAATTACTTTTTTTGCACCCTGAGAACAGAAGATACCTATACTACCTGTACCGCAATATAGATCATATAATGTTTCATTACCTGTAAGACCTGCAAATTCCCTTGTCACTCTATATAACGCTTCTGCCTGATATGTGTTGGTTTGGAAGAAAGACTTTGGAGAAATCTTAAACACGAAATTCTCTAGTTTTTCTTCTATATATCCCTTACCGCTATATAATACTACTTCCTGATCGTAAATGGTATCGTTCACTTTAGGATTAATGGTATAGTGTAGGGTAGTAATACCAGGTACATTTGCTAATATATGGTCTAATAATGCTATGCGATTAGTTTCGTCCTCACTACCAAATACAATATTTACCAAAACCTCTCCATTCGTAGCTACCCGTAATATAACATTGCGCAACCATCCTTGCTGAGCACGATAATCGTAATAGGGCAATTGGTGTTTTTCTGTATACTCACGTATTACTGCCAGTAATGTATTAGTAGGATCTTGTTGTAAATAACAAGTATGTATAGGTACCACTTTATCGAATAGCCCCGGAGCATGAAACCCCAGAGCAGGTTCCAGTGCAAAACGCTCTTCACAGGCTGCCTTTATCTCTGCATGAGTACGGTAACGTTGGGTGCTGAAAGTAAATTCCAGTTTATTCCTATAGTATCTTTCGCGAGGGCTGCCAATGATTGCCTGCATAAGAGGTAATTCTATATGCCCTATACGTTGTAGTTGATCGGCTACTTGCTGTTGTTTATATTTTAATTGTAGTTCATATGGCAACATTTGCCATTTACAACCACCACATAGACCGAAGTGTTGACAAAAAGGTTCTATACGATCTGGGGAGGGTTGTACCAGTTCTATAACTTTACCTTCTACCCATGTTTTCTTCTTTTTCACTATCTGTACATTCACCACATCGCCGGGTATTGAGTTCTCTACAAACAAAACCCTGCCATCTTCCATATGGGCAATGCTTTTACCTTCGGCTGCATACGCATCGATCTTAATGTTATATACCGGCTCGCTTCTTTTTCTTTTCCGTGACAATATTTTATGATTAACAGTTAATAAGTTGCAAATTTACATTTCGCCCGTTGGGTTACACCGTTTATATCATTTATTTTTGGCGAAACCAACATAATTGATGTAAATGCCGTCTGTATAGGCGATAAAAACAATTTTTACTAACAACATCGTATGAAGAAAATATCATTTTTTACTCTATTATTACTTATAGGAATAGTACTAAGTTCATTTGCAAAAGACGGCTATAAGATACAGGTAAAAGCCACTGATAAAAAAGACTCGATAATATACCTGGCACATTATTACGGAAAACCATTACCAACCATATTTAAAGCAGATTCTGCCAAATTCGATAAGAATGGGGTAGCTACTTTCAGCAGCAAAGAATATGTATTAGGTGGTATCTATTTGATTTTGTTCTCTAATAAAGAAACACATTTTGAATTCTTATTGAACAATGGTGATGACATGAGCATTACTGTAACAACTAAGTCTTTACCTGAAGGTGTGAAGTTCAAGAACTCACCGGAGAATGATCGTTTCTGTCAATATGTAACTTTTCAAAAAGAATTTGGTACCAGAGTACAGGCTTTGCAAACAGAGTATAAGAACGACAAGACCAAAGAAGATTCTATTGCTACCAGAAAGAAGATCAACGATGCATCTAAAGAATTAGTGAACTACCGTAGGGACTATGTAAAAAAGAATCCTAATACACTACTCACCAATATTTTCAATGCATTGGAAATTCCTGAAGTGCCAGAAGGTAAGCACTTATTGCCTGATGGTAAAATAGATTCTTCTTTTGCCTACCGTTACTATAAACAACATTATTGGGATGGTTTCGATTTTACTGATGACCGTTTGATACATACTCCTATCTATGATGCTAAGTTGGATGAGTATTTCAATAAACTGGTTATGCAAATCAATGATAGTGTGAGCAAAGAAGCTGACAGATTATTGGCCAGAACACGCGGACAAAAAGAATTATTCAAGTATACTCTCTACTGGATCACTAGACATGTAGAAACCAGTAAGATAATGGGAATGGATGAAGTATTTGTGTATTTGGTGGAGAACTACTATATGAAAGGTGATGCTTATTGGTTGGATAACGATGCACTGAATAAATACTACGACAGAGCATCTAAGATAGCTCCGAACCTGATAGGCAATCTGGCTCCTGAAATTAAAATGATAGATAAGAATAAAGTAGAACGTCCTTTATCATCTGTTAAGGCTAAATATACTTTGGTGGTGTTCTGGGATCCAACTTGTGGGCATTGCACCAAAGAAATACCTATAATAGACTCTATATATAAGGCCGTATTGAAAGACAAGGGTGTAAAAGTTTATTCGGTTCGTACTGAAGGTGAAGAATCTAAATGGGAGGAATTCATCAATAAAAATGACCTGAATGACTGGATAAATGTATATGATCCGGAACATCAATCCGATTATCGTGCAAAATACGATGTTTATAGTACACCTATCATATATTTGCTGGACGAAAACAGGATCATCAGAGGTAAAAAATTAGATCATTCTAATATATTGCCTCTGGTAGAGATGCTGGAAAAGAAAAAAAACGCAAAGAAATCATAAGCCTAAATCATAAATAAATAGATATACCCATGCGAAAATTGGTTCTAACCTGTCTTGCTACAGGAATCCTTACCACATCATTGCACGCACAAACATTATTTACTTTCGGAGGAAATGAAGTATCTAAACAAGAATTCTTAAGGATCTACGAAAAGAACACTCTTAACAAGAAACCTGATTTCTCTGATCCTGCATTGCGCGAGTATTTGAATTTGTATTCACTTTTCCGCATGAAAGTAAAAGAAGCTGAAGTTCAACATTTGGATACACTTCAGAACATTCAAAAAGAATTGGATACTTATCGCAAACAACTGGCTAAGAATTACCTGACCGATGATCAGGTGACTAGCAAGTTGATCACAGAGGCCTACGACCGTATGAAAGAAGACGTGCATGTAAGCCATATTCTTATAATGGCAGCTCCTACTATGGCTCCCGCTGATACTTTAAGAGCTTATCAAAGGATCGATAGTATTTATAAGGCACTCACTGCACCTAAGAGCAAAGTTAATTTTGCAGATCTGGCTAAACAATTCTCCGATGACAAAGGTTCTAAGGATAATGGTGGAGACATAGGCTTCATTACTTCTTTACAAACTGTATACCCATTTGAGAATGCTGCATATAATACACAGGTAGGTAAAGTGTCTGCTCCTTTCCGTACTCAATTCGGTTATCATATCATAAAGGTAACCGATAGAAAACCTTCTCATGGAGAGATCAAAGTAGCGCAGATTCTCATTACAACATCTAAGTCTAAAGGACCGGATGCAGTTACTATAGCTCGCGCTAAAATGGACACTGTATTAGCTGAAATGAAAAAGGGGGTATCATTTGACACATTGGTGAAAAGATATTCTGAAGATAAGTTCACCATTAATTATAATGGCGTAATGAAGCCATTTACTGTTGGTCGTACCACACCTTTGTTTGAGGCTGCAGCATTTGGTTTGAAGAAACCGGGAGATATTTCTCAACCTGTACAAACAGAATACGGTTTCCATATCATCAAATTATTGGATAAATATCCATTGAAACCATATGATAGCCTTAAAGATGCTATCAAACGTAAGGTAGAAAGTGATTCACGTGCACAAAATGCTCGTATCTCATTTATTGAGAAAGTGAAACAAAAGAATGGCTACGAAGATTTTCCTGCCAGCTATAGCCAATTGTTAGTGAGGATAAACATGTTGCCTGATACTGGTAAAATGGCCAATACTTTTAGAGCTTCAGATTTCACTAATATGACTGCTCCTTTGTTCAAACTCAAAGGCAAATCATATACCCAAAGCGAATTCATGAACTTTGCTGAGAATCTGACACGTGGTAGAATTAACGGACCTAGACCAATAGCACTACAAGATATGTACAAGATGTATATGGAGCGTACCATTACAGATTTTGAAGAACATCGCTTAGTTGAAGAAAATCCTGATTTCAAAAATCTGATGGATGAATACAGATCAGGTATCCTTTTATTTGAATTGATGGATCGTAATGTTTGGGGTAAAGCCTCAAAGGATTCAGTAGGTTTGAAAGAATTCTATCTGGGTCAAAAGGATAAATACAAATGGGAGCCCGGCTATATAGGATCTGTATATCGTTTCAAAGATGAAAAATCAATGAATGAAGGTCTGAAATTATTGGCTAAGAAGAATATGACAGATTCTGCATTGCTGAAAGAAATGAATGTTACTGTAGCTGATGCCGTTACTATTCAACATGGCCACTTTGAATTTAAGAATAACCCTGATGTACCATCCGGCTCCGTAGTAAAAGGCAAACCAACTGCAGGAGTAAAAGGTAAAGATGGCGCTTATACAGTAGTGAAGGCAGAACAAGTATTCCCAACTGCTACTAATAAAACATTAGAAGAAGCTCGTGGATATATTGTTGCTGAGTACCAAGACTATCTTGAAAAACATTGGAACGAATCACTTCGTAATAAATATCCATTTGTATTGAAAGAGGATGTATATAAATCTATCAAGAACTAATAGATCTTCAATACTTTTCAACTAAAGGTCTGTAAATTATTACAGGCCTTTTTGTTTTGCATGATCTCCGTAGTGTAATTATCGGTGCTTTATTAGTAAATTGTATAGTAATTAGTTTTTTAATTAAAGAAGAGATTCAAAGATGAAGATCACATTTCATGGAGCAGCAAGAACGGTAACAGGCTCAAAGCATTTGGTTCATATCCATCCAAACAAGAAAATACTGTTGGACTGTGGTATGTTTCAAGGTTTAGGAAAAGAGACACTGTTACTGAATTCAGAGTTCGGTTTCGATCCGGCAGAGATAACCTATGTGATAATTTCTCATGCACATGTAGATCATGTGGGATTACTACCCAAATTGGTAAAAGAAGGCTATAAGGGTAAAATTTATTGCACACCTGCTACAGAAGATCTCGCAAAGATCATGTTGCTGGATTCAGCGCATATACAAGAGTCTGATGCAGATCACATCAACCGCCAAAGAGAAAAAGAAGGCAGAGAGCACATCAAGCCCCTATATACACAGACAGATGCAATGGATGTATTCCCTCTTTTTCAGTCTGTAGATTACGATACTCCTTATAAGATAGATGAGGAAGTAGAATTGCTATATACAGATTGTGGGCATATTCTAGGTAGTGCAGCTATCAATTTGAAATTAAAGGAACATGGTAAGACAATAAGATTAACCTTCAGTGGAGATGTGGGGCGTTATAATGATGTAATACTTAGAACTCCTAAGGTTTTCCCACAGGCAGACTATATTCTTATTGAGTCTACCTATGGTGATAGGTTGCATGATCTGGTAATACCTGCAGCAGATGAGTTGCTGAAATACATTACCGAGACATGTATAGTGAATAGAGGTAAGCTAGTGATACCTGCTTTCAGTTTGGGACGCACCCAAGAGATATTATATCTCCTCAATAGGTTGGAGGAAGAAAAGCGATTACCAAAACTGAGCTATTATGTAGATAGTCCATTGTCTATAAAAACTACAGAAGTGATCAAACATCACCCTGAGTGTTTTAATAAGGATGTACAACAATTATTAAGAACAGACCATGATGTTTTCGGTTTCGAAGGGCTGAAATATACAGATAGTGTAGATGATTCCGTAAGGCTTAATGACATCAAGGAACCTTGTGTCATTATCTCAGCATCAGGTATGGCAGAAGCAGGTAGGGTAAAACACCACATTGCTCATGCTATCAGCGATCCTAAGAATACAATACTTATTGTGGGGTATTGCGAGCCACATTCACTTGGGGGCAGGCTAAGGGATGGTGCAACAAAGGTCGGAATCTTCGGTACGCATTACGATGTGAAAGCCGGAGTAGGAGTAATAAAGAGCATGAGTGCACATGGCGACTACGAAGACCTGATACGTTGGATGAATTGTCAGGACCCTAAACAAGTAAGGAAATTGTTTTTGGTGCATGGAGAGTACGATGTACAACTGAACTTTAAAGAAAGGCTACTAAAAAAGTGCTATCGAGATATTGAGATACCATCCTTGCATCAGGAAATAGGATTGGGTGATCTATAAAGAAAAAGCCCTTACCAATTGGTAAGGGCTTTTTCTGGTCTATTCTTCTATGATCCTTTTTAAATGAACATCAGGTATCGGAGATACGATGATCGGGTATTTTTCTACTGTTACATCCGAAGGGTCCAGACCGAAACCTCTTTCTTCAGAAAGACTGAAGCGTTTGAGTATAAAATATCCTCGCATCATCAGGCGTTCCCATAAAGGCAATGCATTATCGCGAGATAGGAATTTCTCCATGATGATAAATCGGAAATCACCCATTACATTGTTTCTGCTAAGCGATTCATAACGGCTTACTACATTCACTTCCTTGTTTTGCACCATTTCCTCCACCACTTTCCGGAACATCAGTTGTATACGATGCTCTACACGGAACCCTAGTCTGAATTCTACTCGTATGATCTCATTTGGTACAATGGTTTGTACACTGTATTCCATTGTATAAGGATCATCCAATACGTCTACATGAGCAAACCAATAGATATCGGCACGTTTTGGTTTGCGGTACAGTATAGAGTAGATGATCTTATGCTCTATCTCTTTAGGGTTATTGGCACTGGTCAGGTATACTAGATGTGTTGAATACTTAGGTATACTGCGGTCATTGCTCAATTCTTGTATGATAGGTATATAATCTTCCAAACGGACGAACTCTACATATCTGTTCTTGATCTTACGAGATTTGTACCATATATACATGGTCATGAAAAGGCCACCACCAACTAATATGGTAGCAACACCTCCTTCGGCAAATTTTTCTACCAGATTGGCATATAGGAAAGAGAATTCGATAGTGAAATATACTACCAGATAACTCACTATCCATACCAATGGAACACGTCTTATGAACATGTAATAGGCAAACAGTGTAGAGGTCATGATCATGCATAAGGTGATAGACAGACCATATGCAGCTTCCATATTAGAGGAACGTTGGAAGAATAGAACAATAGCAGAACAACCTATAAATAACAACAGATTGATACCCGGAATGAAAGATTGACCCCGCTCAATAGTAGGGTAATTGATCTTCATTTTGGGCCACAGGTTCAGTTTGATAGCCTCACTGATAAGTGTAAATGACCCTGATATCAAAGCCTGACTGGCTATGATAGCTGCTACTGTAGAGATAACGATACCTATAAAGATGAACCAATGAGGCATCAATTCATAGAATGGATTCTTGACTGCTGAATGCCATATCTGACCTTTCATGGTCAATAGGTTAGCTCCTTGTCCCAGATAGTTTAATATCAGACTGGTCTTTACAAATATCCAAGATAACCGAATATTTCCTCGGCCACAATGCCCTAGATCAGAATAAAGGGCTTCTGCTCCTGTTGTACATAGAAAGACTGCTCCCAATATCCAGAAACCTTTAGGATAGGTGGTCAGTATTTTTATGGCATAATAAGGATTGAATGCCTTGAAAATACTCAAGTCATCGTGTATATGATACAGGCCTAATGCCGCTAACATCACGAACCACATCAGCATGATAGGTCCAAATAAATTACCTAATGATACTGTACCGAATTGCTGGAAAAAGAAAAGTACGGTAAGGATAATAATTACAATGGTAACTATGGTCATATCATGAACATGAGCCAGATGTGGCAGGTTTCGCAAACCTTCTATAGCTGATGTAACAGAAATAGGAGGTGTGATCATG
>JBAWXE010000072.1:0-14048 GCA_037144255.1 Bacteroidota bacterium
TCGGTAGCATAAGCCGGGCGGTGGGCCTGAGCACTAAGGGTACGTGGGGTAGCGTCCAGCCAACGATAACCACCTTGTATTTCCATTACTTGCTGGAACATATATGCGCTAGCACCACCTGGAACATCTTCGTCTATAAAGGCAATTCGGCTGGTTTTTTTCAAAGATTCAAGTATGATGTGGTTGATATCGAAAGGTAGTAGTGTGCGAACATCTATTACCTCACAAGAAATTCCCATTGGTTCCAGATAGTTATCTATGGCTTCTTGAATAACGCGCAAGGTAGAGCCATAAGATACTATTGTGATATCTGTACCTTCATTAATGATCTCAGGTACACCAAATGGCACTGTATAAATATCTAAATTGGACGGTAATTTCTCCTTTAGTCGATACCCGTTGAGGCACTCTATAACCAGTCCGGGTTCATCACTTTTTAATAAGGTATTATACATACCTGCGGCCTGTGTCATATTACGTGGAACACATAAATACATGCCACGAATAGCATTGATGATCATGCCCATTGGGGAGCCTGAATGCCAAATGCCTTCCAGCCTATGCCCACGTGAACGAACTATAAGTGGGCATTTTTGCCCACCGCGAGTACGGTATTGCAAAGTGGCTACATCATCACTAAGTGGTTGCAAGCCATATAATAGGTAATCCAGATATTGTATTTCGGCAATTGGGCGTAGGCCACGAAGGGCCATTCCTAAGCCTTGACCTATAATAGTAGCTTCACGAATGCCGGTATCTGAAATACGGAGTTCACCATATTTATCTTGTAATCCAGCAAAGCCTTGATTAACGTCCCCAATCTTACCCAGATCCTCGCCAAAGGCAAAAGCTGCAGGGTTAGTGGCAAAAGTATGGTCGAAGAATTTATTCAGTACCTCATAGCCATTGATCATAGGTGATTCAGCATCGAATAGTGCAGGTACTTCCTGCACTTTCATTGCAGAATGTTTTGACTCGGAATGTAAGTGTGAGTTGAATTTTTCTTTATTATCGGCTTTTAGATTTTCGTAGAAGCTACGTAAGGAACGCACTGCATCAGAGTTGCCTTTACATACACTAAGTACCCGGCGTAAAGTCTGCATTACATCTTTACGAATAGGTTCTTTGATTGAGTTTAGGTCTTTGACCCATGAAGCTATGGTTGTAGCATTACTATTGCCCTCAAAAACTACTTGATTACAGATATTTGTTGCCTGCTGTATTTGTTCTTTGATGGGTGCCAGAAAGTTTTCCCAAGCACTCTGTTTTGCACTACGTGCTTCTGTTTTAGCAGTATCTTCTATTACTGCCAGTTCTTCAACTGTCGATATGTTATTGTCCAGAATAAACTCGCGCATTCTTTTGATACAATCATTTTCCTTTTCCCATTCCAGTCGCTCCTTGCTCTTATAGCGTTCGTGAGAACCTGATGTAGAGTGTCCTTGAGGTTGTGTTACTTCTTGCACATGGAATATGGCAGGGATATGTGTTTCGCGAATACGTTCTATACCATGTTGGAATATTTGCACCATACCGGCATAATCCCAGCCTTTAACGGTATATATATTAATTCCACCTTTCTTATCATGCCATTGCATGCCTGAAAGGGCATCTGAAATAGAATTTTTAGTAGTTTGATATTTACGAGGCACAGAAATGCCATAACCATCGTCCCAAATAAAAATAGCCAATGGTACTTGCAGCACCCCGGCAGCGTTTACTGATTCCCAAAACAGACCTTCTGAAGTAGATGCATCTCCAATAGTACAAAAGACTACCTCATTACCATTCTTAGAGAAATTTTCAAAGCCCTTTTGCAGCTCAGGTACATTTCGGTACATCTTAGATGCATAAGCTAGTCCCAGTGCTCGAACCATTTGTCCGGCAGTAGGAGATATGTCGCTTGAAGATTGAGGTGCATCGGTTAGTGGTTTCCAATCTCCATTATCATCCAGCCAACGGGTGCCATAGTGCCCATTCATCATACGGCCAGCTGTAGAAGGTTCTTTTTCTACATTAGGGTTGGCATATAGTTGAGAGAAGAATTTTTCTATATCACTCATGCCTGTAGCGAACATGAGGGTTTGGTCGCGATAATAACCGGAGCGAATATCGCCTGGTTTGAACTGCTTGGCAGCAGCAATTTGAGCCAACTCCTTACCATCTCCGAAAATGCCAAATTTGGCCTTGCCGGTCAGTACTTCACGACGACCAATAAGGCTAGCCTCACGGCTGGCAATTGCTAATTTATAATCATTCAGCACTTCCTGTTTGAACTCTTCAAACGACAGTCTGTTGGGTTGTGTACTAGTATCTTGCAGCAGCATATAGAAGAGATTACTATAAGTTCAATAAACAATACGGGCAAAGGTAATTCCTTAGATGTTGAAAATACAAAAGGTTTGTCAAAGTTTTGACTTCAAGAGTGACTTTAATTCTTGAGTGCATATATTGTCATGAATACTGATTTAATCTAAACCACCTCTTTCTTTAACAAAACCTGGAGAAAAGAACTGAGGACGAAGTATTCGTAGCATTTGTAGTACTACCGATAATAGTATAAGGCCCATACCAATAAAGAAGCCTGAGTGTAATTGTTTATTCTCATTATAAAAGAGAAAAGCGAGAATGATTCCGTATACGGGCTCAAGATTCACTGAAAGGGTAGCTGTAAACGAAGTAAGTTTCTTTAATGCATTGAGCGCCAATGATTGGGCCCATACAGTACAGCATAATGCTAATACCAGCATCCATAGCCAGTCTAAACCATGAGGAAATACCTGAGAATGAGGGTCATAAATAAATTGTAATGGTAATAATATAGATATGAGTATCCATCCCGTAGACATTTCATAAAATACCATTGTACGAGCCGGGTATTTTTGGGCAATACGTTTGTTGAGTACTGTAAAAACAGAACTGAGAATAGCAGCAATAACACCAAAGAGTATGCCTAGTGCATAAAACTGCTGAAATTGATATATAAGATATACGCCTACTAATGCTAAGAGGCCTAAAAGTACTTCAGCCGTTACATGTTTACCTTTATTTACCAGAGGGTCTAATAACGAAGTGAATACGCTTGCAGTAGATAGGCAAACCAATGCTATGGATGCATTGGCAAACTTAATGGCTCCATAAAAAGCTACCCAATGTAAACCCATCAGGCAACCTACCAATGTAAGTTGTAGCATGTCTTTTCGCTCTATTTTTACCCATTGTTTCCTGTAAAATAGGATGGCAGCCATAAATAAAGCAGTAAACAGCATTCGGTACCATACCAGCACAGGTGCACTGAGCGAAATAGCCCTGCCTAATACTCCGGTAAAACCCCAGAGCAGCACGGCGGCATGCATTTGTAATAGTGCTTTTTTCATGTTATGGTGCCTAAACTACAAACTTATATTAAAAAGGAATTAGGCAAGAATTTATTAATACAGATACTGATAAAAAAATGCGCAATCATCTGTACAAATAATTACTTTTGTTAGCCTTTGTAAGAGAGGAAAATATTGTTGACTTCCCTTTGTCAAATTATCAATGAATAATACATACACTGATCTCGTCAAACAAACGTTTGATTTCCCGCAAGAGGGTTTTGATGTAGAGGATAATTATCTCCATTTTAATGGGGTAGATATCAAAAAGCTTATAGATAAGTATGGCACGCCATTTAAACTTACGTATCTGCCTAAGATAGGAGAGCAAGTGGCAAAGGCTAAAAAGTTGTTTAGCGATGCTATCAAAAAGCATCGTTACGATGGCAAATATGTGTATTGTTATTGTACAAAGAGTGCACACTTCTCTTTTATAGTAGAAGAGACATTGAAGCATGGGGTGCATCTGGAAACATCATTTGCTTATGATATAGATATCATCAAGCAATTATACAAGCGAAGAAAAATTACTAAGGAAACCTATATAATATGTAATGGATTTAAAACCAAATTATATACGCGTAATATAGCGCGCCTGATCAATGAAGGGTTTAAGAATGTAGTACCTATACTGGATAATAAGAACGAGTTTGAGGACTATAAGAGATCTATACGTGCCAAAGACCCTGTGAATATAGGTATACGTATTGCTACAGAAGAAGAGCCTACTTTTGATTTTTATACTTCGCGCTTAGGTATTCGTAGTCGCGATGTTTTAGAGTTTTATGTAGATAAAATAAAAGGCAATGATAAGTTTCGCCTAAAGATGTTGCACTTCTTTATGAATAAAGGTATCAAAGATGATATCTATTATTGGAGTGAGCTGAATAAAGTCTTGAATCTATATTGTCAATTGAAGAAGATCTGTCCAGAGTTGGAAGGACTGAATATTGGTGGTGGTTTCCCTATAAAGCATTCATTGGCTTTTGACTATGATTACTCTTATATGGTAAACGAAATCGTTTCTACTATTAAGAATGTATGTAAGAAGAATAAAGTAGAGGTGCCTGATATTTACACTGAGTTTGGTTCATTCACAGTAGGTGAGACAGGTGCTGTTATCTACAGTATTTTGGATGATAAGATGCAGAATGACCGTGAGATATGGTACATGATAGACAGTTCATTCATCACTACATTGCCTGATACTTGGGGTATAGGGGAGAAGTTCCTCTTACTGCCTATCAATAAATGGGAAAAGGAATATCAGGAAGTACACTTAGGTGGATTGACTTGTGATAGTCATGATTTCTATACCTCTGAAGAGCATATTAATGCTGTGTTCCTGCCTAAAATTGAAAAAGAAAAAGGAGCAGAGCCTCTTTATATAGGTTTTTTTCATACAGGTGCTTATCAAGACCAGTTGGCCGGGTATGGAGGGATAAAGCACTGCATGATACCATCGCCCAAACATGTGGTAGTAGAATACAATAAGGAGGGAGAATTGGAAGATTGGCTGTATGCAAAAGAGCAAACGCCACAAAGTATGCTGAAGATATTGGGGTATATTAGATAGTAGAGGAAGCAGTCGTGATTAGTATGGCAAACCTGAATTGTAATTTTCGCGTTTTGCTTTTGTTTTTTCGCGCTCGATTTTTCTGTTTTTTATTCGCTCGATTTTTGCGTCGTCTACAAAGTATTCTGTTATTCTAATTTCCCAACCTTCGTTCATCGAATACGTATGAGGGACCCAATTATGTTTCATTATCAAGATGTAAAAACAAATTGGAGGCATTAGAAATAATACAGAGCCTTGTTCCGGAGCTTTGTTATTGCTGTATTCGACTGAAAGTATATCCTTATAAGCAAACGTTGTGGGGCTGAGTGTATAGTTAACTTGGTCTTTATACTTTGGCGCTAAAATTATTATACTATCCTTCTTTAGTGATATTATCTTCCCATCAAAATATCTTACAGAATCTGTTCTTGTAACTAATCCTATTTGCCTATTGGGGCTAAGCGCTAGTTTTTTATTGCCTTTAACTATGGATACCTCATATCTAATGATACATTCCCCTTGAATTGAGAATAGTAAAAAGATTATTAATGCAAGCGCTTTCTTCATGAATTACTAATGATAGTGGCTTTGTAAATATATTAATAAATACAAAGGGCAACACTTTGTGTTGCCCTTTTCTATGATCTTTTCTACTCGATTTATGCCACCGTTATTTCCTGATTAGGTTGTTCTGCGTTTTCCTTTTTAGGTAATGTTACATACAGAATGCCATCTGTGTATTTGGCACTTATATGCGCAGTATCTATTTTTTCTGTAAGGGTGAAACTTCTTTTGAAAGAACGGGTATGATATTCTGTACGGAGCAATTTACCTTCTTGTTCTTTCTTTTCATCTTTGTGCTCATAAGATATGTGTAGTAAATTACGATCTACACTGATCTTAAATTCCTCTTTGCTAAGCCCTGGAGCTATAACATGTAAGTCATAAATCTTATCTGTTTCTTGAATGTTTACAGGTACTGATCCTGAATGAACTTCTTCATTGATCTTGTTCCATCCATTGTGGAAAGCATCTTCAATAAGACTGCTAAATGCACCTGGTGCCATGTTGAAATAATGTTTGTTGCGATACATACAATTGATTTTTAGTTTATTATTTTAATTGTTTTACGAAATGAATACAACAAACTAAATACCAAATCATCCAATAAGACAAATTGTCGCTTTTATTTTATTGAAAATGCCATAATGGCTTCTTTATATTTATTGCTGACATGAAATAATAGCTTGATATGTTATTCCGTCACATGGAATCCACAGGAATGATGTATGTAGATTATTTGTTTATTTGAATTGTTTTTAAGTGTATTCTAGCTATGAAAAAACTATAAATAGGTATTATATATAATAAATATTATTTCCAAATCCCGATTCTTTTTTGGATATTTGCTATGCTTACGATGGGTTAGTAAGTACAATCCTACCGTCTCGAGTATGTCGAGACGGTTTCTTTTTTTATAGCAATTCAAAAGAATAATTAACGGTAGATCATGTCGTCTACATTAACAGTTTCTATCTACAAATTTAAAGTGCTGGAGATTCTAACTCTAAAACATTTTTGATAAAACTATCTACATTCCCAAAAAGGAAATCGGGATATTCTCGATTGAACTTCAATGTAATGAAACCTCCAATTAAAGGACGAGCAGCAGGTTGTTGTAACTGATCTGTATCCATAGGGATAAGATCGTATTCTGCATTGGGGAAATATTGCAATACCCTTAGTGCAAGTGCAACACGATTCATATAATCTGTACCTCCAATGTGATAAATGCCAGTCTTACCATCATTCAAAAGTAAATACATAGCTCTGGCAATATCCCAGGCATTGGTGGGAGATGCAAATTGGTCGAACGGTAATTTTAAAGTTAGTTTTTGATGATTACGACATTGGTCAATGATACGAGATATGAAATTCTTATTGCGCACTTCATGACCATAAACATTTGTCACTCTAAGAACTAGAGTATTAGGTGATTCATTCAATGCTGCTTGTTCTGCTTCCAGTTTGTGACTACCATATATACTTATCGGGTTAATGGAATCATTTTCCTGATAAGGTCCATTCTTGCCATCAAAGACATAGTCTGTAGATATGTATACCAATCTAGCCTTACATTGTTTGGCTAAGACTATCAGATTTTTGGTACTCTGTACGGTTTTTAGGTAACTTTCTTCCTCATGTGTTTCGCAGTAGTCTACATGTGTAAGTGCGCCACAGTGTACAATAACATCAGGCTGATAGGCAATTATATCAAAATTGTCTTTATGGTCAGGTTCTAAAGTATTATAAAAAACAGTATTGTGGGTAGGGAAGGAGAAGTAAGAGCCCTTTACATCCCAGCCCATATTGCTAAAATGTTTGACACAATTACCACCTAATAAACCAGATGCACCTACTATGAAAACTTTCATTTGTATAATTATTGATAGAATGATGAGATTATACTGCTAAAATACAAAAGCCATCTTATGATACGAAGATGGCTTTTGTGAAAATTGTAATATTCTATATTTTTTATGCGATCATTGGCATTTCCTGAGGATATGCTTTCTTTTCCAGTTTTTCACGTAGGATACGGAAAGCAGCTAAGGTTTCATCAATATCCTGATCTGTGTGAGCAGCAGTAGGGATGATACGAAGCATGATCTGACCTTTAGGTATTACAGGGTAAACTACTACAGAGCAGAAAATATTGTAATTCTCACGCATGTCGTGGATCAACTGAGTAGCATCGTAGAGACCACCACTCATAAATACCGGAGTAACAGGAGTATTAGTAGTGCCAATATTAAAACCACTCTCTCTTAATCCATTTTGTATCCTTTTAACATTATGCCATAATTTTTCGCGTAGCTCAGGTTTGCTACGCAACAATTCCAAACGTTTCAAGTTACCAGCAACAAATGCCATTGGTAAAGATTTGGCATATACCTGTGAGCGCATATTATAACGCAGGTAAGTAAGTATCTTTTTATCGGCAGCAAGGAAGCCACCTATACTAGCCATAGACTTAGCAAAAGTAGAGAAGTAGATATCTATATCATCCATACAGTTCTGTTCGTCGCCGATACCAGCTCCTTTCTTTCCCATAGTACCAAAACCATGTGCATCATCTACAAAAAGTCGGAATTCATATTTTTCTTTCAGTGTTGCTATTTCGCGGATCTTGCCTTGATTACCAGACATTCCGAATACACCCTCTGTTATCAGTAATATTCCACCACCCGTTTGTTTTACCATTTCGGTAGCACGAGCCAACTGTTTATCACAATCTTCTACATTATTGTGTTTGTATACATAACGGTGGCTAGGTATTACTCGTAAACCATCAATGATACAAGCATGAGACTCTGCATCATAAACAACCACGTCGTGACGGCTGCACAGGCAATCGATTGTAGATACCATACCCTGATAGCCATAATTGAATAGCATGGCATCTTCTTTACCAACAAAAGCAGCTAATTCTCTTTCCAATTGCTCATGAAGATCAGAGTTCCCACTCATCATACGTGCTCCCATAGGAGAAGCCAATCCGTATTTAGCAGCGGCAACAGCATCGGCTTTGCGTACCTCAGGATGATTTGCCAACCCTAAATAGTTGTTCAAGCTCCAAACGATGCGTTCTTTACCGCGAAACATCATGCGGTTTTCTATTTCTCCTTCCAATTTAGGGAATGCAAAATATCCGGGTGCTTTTTCTGCGTAGTCACCGATAGGCCCAAGCCTGCTTTCGAATTTGGCAAATATGTCCATATAAGTATAAAATATTAATGAGTTCTCAATTGCTATTTTCTAATTTAGTGGCGAAATTAATAAAAATATAACTGTGTGTGTCTGTGCTTTCTTTGCACATTTGCACGAAATTAACATTAAGATGAAACGCATTATATTATTCTTATCTGTACTGATAGTTATTTTCTCATCATGTGTGCAACAGCAAAGTGCAAAATTAGATAGGCCTAAACTGGTTGTAGGGCTAGTGATAGACCAAATGCGTTGGGATTATTTATATCGTTATTATGATAGATATGGTAATGATGGTTTCAAAAGACTATTGAATGAAGGTTTTAACTGCCAGAATACAATGGTAGATTATTTGCCTTCTTATACAGCACCGGGACATAGTTGTATATATACTGGATCAGTACCATCTATACATGGTATATCTGGTAATAACTGGGTAGATAATCAAACAGAAAGAGTATGGTATTGTGTAGATGATGATAATGTATGGCAAGTAGGTGATACTAGTAAAAAAGCATCATTCAGTCCGCGTAATCTATTAGTGACTACGGTTACTGATGAATTGCGTTTGGCTACTAATTTCAGATCACGTGTTTATGGGATAGCTATTAAAGATAGGGGCGCGATACTACCTGCTGGGCACACAGCCAATGCAGCATATTGGTATAATGATAAGACTGGGAATTTTGTTACTAGTACTTATTATGATACTGCTTATCAAAACCCTGCTTGGTTACAAGCTTTCAATAAAAGGAATCTGGCAGATAGTTATGCCAAACAAAGTTGGACATTGATGTATGATGCTTCCAGCTATATACAAAGTACCAAAGATCAAACAGTATACGAAGAGGCATTCAAAGGAGAAGCATCACCTGTATTCCCTCATGCTTTCAATACACTTAGTAAGGCCGATAGAGTAGGAGTCTTGAAAACTATGCCAGCGGGTAATACGCTTACATTAGATATGGCAAAGGCTTGCATAGAAGGTGCTGCGGGAGGGAAATTAGGCAGTGGGAGAGAGGCTGATTTTCTATGCGTGAGTTTATCTAGTACAGATTATGCCGGGCATCAATTTGCACCTAACTCTATGGAAGTAGAAGACATGTATCTGAGATTGGATAAACAGATAGCTTCATTTCTGAATTACCTAGATGCATCTATAGGGAAAGGAAACTATTTATTTTTCTTAACTGCTGATCACGGTGGTGCACATAATCCGCAATTTTTGGCTGATAAAAAAATACCATCCGGCGTGAGTTTCAATTTTACTACTGACTTGAATCAGTATTTAAAAGAAGTGTATAAAAAAGATGTAAGATTGATAGACACTGTAATGAATTATCAGATTTTTTTGAACGATACATTGCTTGCAAAGAATAAAAATTTCAATAGAGAAGAGATAAAATCTATTACTAGAAACTGGATACTAAATATCATGACCTCAAGATATAATGTACCAGTATCTTATGTGATTGATATGGAGGACATGAATAAAACTCCTGTACCTGAACCTATTCATAGCATGGCAATAAACGGATATAATCATTTAAGAAGTGGATGCCTCCAAATGATACTCAATCCGGGATGGTTTGAGGGTGATAGATTTACTGGTACTACTCACGGTAATTGGAATCCTTACGATACACATATACCATTGCTGTGGTATGGGTGGCATGTGCCAAAAGGAGAAATAAAAAGCGTAGTGCATATGACAGATATTGCAGCTACACTGGCTTCTATGCTACATATACAAATGCCTAATGGTTGTATTGGTAAGCCTATTGTTGATATAGGAAAGTAACCTGTAAAAAACTATTTTTCTTTCTGCACTTTCCCTGCTCCAACATATAAATGATGCCAATGGTCATCATCTAAGTTACTGATCATAACTCCACTTGTAGTGGATGCGTGTACAAAAAAATTGTTAGTAAGATAAACTCCTACATGTGATACTTTTCTTCCTCGATTTCTAAAAAAAACAAGGTCACCTTCCTTTAGGTTTTTGATTTTTTTTGTGAAGCGATATTCATTGTATTGCTCACTAGATGAATGAACTAATTCTTTGCCGTAGATCTGTGAATACAATTTTCCGGCAAACCCGGAACAATCGATACCGGTTTTTTCTGTACCACCCATGGCATAGGGGACACCATACCATTCATCTATAAAATTATATAAAGGAATATTGGTAATTTCTTTTTCAGAAACGTTCATCATAGTAGCATATTTCTCTTTTAGGGCAAAAGGTTTCATAACTTCTTTATTTACTAATACTTCATTGATTTTTTCGGGTGTTTTCCCCTTTCCTTTATACTCTTTGTGTGGTGTAGTAGTACTGAGTTTTACTTTATTCTTGTTGATAGGCAAGGTTACATTATCCAGAAATTTCGGATCACTACCATGTTTCGGAGAGGAACTATACTTTGTAAGGTGATGCGTAGGATGACAAGATGTTGCAATAAAATTTATTACTAAAAAAAATATTAGTGATATGTTGTGATTTTGTTTCATTTGTATTTTTATTCTAGTGGTAAATGTAACTTATTGTCATTTCTCAAGAAGAATTACGCGTTAGGTATTACTATCTATGATGATGATAAATTAATGAGTGTAATATATTTAATATGTCTTTGGGTAGATTTATCGCCATTTTTGGAGTGTTTTGATCAGGAACAAGTCAAAATAGTGATTTTTTAAATTATTTTCTGGTGTATACAAACCAAAATTATGTTTTGTACTGTCTTTTATAATTGTATTTATTTACTATTTTGTGTGCTATTGTACAATGAATCGAAAAAATACTAACCCAATTAATAATATAAAATCGAATATTTAGCCGAAAATTCCGCCCTGAAAAGAGTGGGATCAGACAGGATTTATTGGAATTTAATTGTATTACGTTATGAGCAACATTATATTATATTTGCAACAAAATAAGCGTCTCGTGTATAGAAAAATTTATACCTACTCAGTACTGTTTTTATTAGCTACATTTTGTGCTTCACAGTCATTTGCACAATCTATCGATTCGATAGTTGGTTCAAATGGTCACTGTTTGCCAACTACGCTGTCAGTAGTTACCAGTAGTGGTGTTCCGGAAGTTGTTATCTGGAAAAAAGGTGCTACAACGCCCCTTAAAGACACAATCCTCTGGAACCATCATGGTGTGAGGGTGGCTGGTGATGATAGTGCGGGAGGTACTAGATTGAATCAATTGAATTACCCTCGTGGTACTTTTGTTACAGGAAATGGCGATATTTATGTTGCTGATATGGGAATTGGTGGTGTTAGTATCGGTAACCACCGTATTGTAAAATGGAGTCCTCCCTATACTACAGGAGTTATTGTTGCAGGTTCAGCTGTCGGTACTGCGCCTGCATGGTATACTGCATTAAATGCACCATCTCAAGATTCATTACTTTTTCAACCACTTGATATTTGGGTAGATGCCAGTGGTAATCTATATGTGCTAGATCAAGGTGGTGTTGGTTATAATTTCGATCAGAGAATTCTTCGTTTCCCTGCTGGCTCTACCGCCGGCACAATGGGTACAGTTATTGCAGGTTATGGTTCCGGTGGTGTTACCCCTGCCTTGAAATCTCCCACTGCTTTTTGGTTCCATACTGATCCCGTGTCGAGTACCCTATATTTATATGTTGTTGATAATGCCAATCATTGTGTTACTAGATATCCTTACAATGGTACAATAGCAGGTAATGGTACAGTTATCGTGAATACTTCTTTGACATCAGGTAATGATGCTGTTCATCTTAACACTCCACAAGATCTTTTCATAAAGGATAGTGCTAACGTTACTTTATTATACGTTACCGACGTTAATAATAGTCGTGTAATGAAATATACACTGTCAGGTTCCGTACCTGCAGCTGGATATTCCGGCACTGTAGCAGCTGGTATTACAGCTGCGGCGGCACCACCCACCACAAACCCTACGATTTTGTGCCGTCCAAATGGTATTTGGGTAGACTGTTCAGGATATGTTTATGTAGGTGACGCAGGAAATAGTAGGGTCATTCGTTTCCCACCTGGATCAGTTTCTGGTTCAGCAGGTACTACCATTGCAGGTTTTGGTGCAGCTACATCTCCGGGTAATGATAGCTCGTTTCATGCATCTGGTGCACTATTCATGAATGATATTAATGTGAATGGAATTGTGAATGATGGTACCTTATATGCTGTCGATTGGTCTAGTGCTGCACGTGTAATGAAATTTAATATCAATAGTCCACAAACTCTTCCTTTGACAAATATTGCAGGTAACGTTAGTAACCTGTGGAATGCAACTGTTACTTATTTTGGTTGTACAGGAACGCCTACTTCAGTTTCTCCTAACTTCAAAACATATCTTACCCCAGCAGCAGGTAGTATTACAGTTTCTGCCAGTACCAATATTTCTGCTTGTGGTGCAACGGATGGTTCAATTACGATCTCTGGTTTGAATGGTGGTAGTACCTACTATGTGCAATATACCTTTAATGGTTCAGCTTCACCAAGTACTTTTCCATCGTTTTTGGCAACCGGATCATCATACACCTTTACCGGACTTCCGGCAGGTAATTATACAAATATTCTAATAGGAATTGATCCTACTTATGCATGTTCTATTCCCGTATTACCGAATGTGACATTAACATTGCCAATTGCACCGACGCCACCAGTACTGGCAGGAGGTAATGCATATACTGCTTGTTCGGGTTCTACTGTTTCATTGTCTGTAACTTCACCTATAGGTGCAGGTATTACTTATCAATATTCCCCTGCAGGTAATTTTGCAACACCTAACCCAACCTCTGCTACTACACAGACAACTACCACTTTAGCTGCAGGTGTACAAAATGATACTGTGTTTGCTGTTAAATCTGGTTGTATTTCTTCAGGTACTCCATTTACAGTTACAGTTACACAATCTCCAGTTATTACAAGCCATTCACATATCCAACCTACCGGTTGTACCACTAATGATGGTAAGATATTATTGAATGGTTTACCTGCAGGTACTGTATACATAGTTAAGTATACATTGGCAGGTGTTAATCATACCATCACTGATACGGTAAATGGTTTTGGTACATTAACTATTAATGGTTTATCTGCTGGGCAATATGATAGCATCAGGGTGTCAGCATCCGGATGTTCATCATCACCATGGATATCAGAAACATTAACAGCACCTAATCCCCCTACATTTACTTTAGCTGCTAGTTCGCCTACAACTTGTGGTGGTACAGATGGTTGTATCACTATTAATGGTCTGCAAACAAATAATAATAATTATGTATTGTCAGCTAGTCCGTCTATTACAAATTTGACAAACTTAAGTA
>JBAWXE010000073.1:0-13749 GCA_037144255.1 Bacteroidota bacterium
TGGAATATTATGGAGCTGTAGCTAATATGCCATTCAATCCTTGGAAATATGATCAGAACCTACTTTTCATTTCTTTGGATACTGATATTTCTCCCGATTGGGAATTCAATTGTGGATTTGGCTGGAGCTTGAACTCAGATGTACATAATACAATGATCAAAGTAATATTAGGAAGAAGAATCCACTAATCCGGGTCTTCCGTCTTGGTCCATACAGTTGTTTTTCCAAACATAGGAATACCAATAAAACCACGAATGTCTAATTCATTTCCATTGTAGGTCATCTTACTGGAATAGGTCTTGCCATCTCTAGGATTATACACAGAGCCATCTACATACAAATCACTCTTTTCCTTTTTGAAATTCTTAAGGATAAATAAACCCATGGTAGGTTGTGTACGTTTTGCCGGATCAGGATTCTTGTCATCCATCTTCGGTTTACCATTTCTCAATGGTTCTTTTAGCCATACTATCTTACCATAGAAAGTGCCATCGTTAGCTTTGTATACGAGGATCTTAGCAGTTTTATCATCATTGTACCATAACCTCTCTATTGGTTCTTTTTGCGCCAGCACCAATGACTTGATACCCAAAGTAAAAAATACTAATAAAAAGCTACGAAGTGATAAATACCTTAGCATGAATGCTTTATTTTCTACTGTAATAATAAATAAAAAAACGTAAAGAATAAAATGGCAAAAAGGTATTATAAGACTAATTAGAATTCACCAAAGCGCCGGCACCACTAGTCTCCGAGCTTACCTCGGGATGTCCCTTATAGTGTACATTACCGGCACCACTGATCTCTACTTTTAGCTTCTGGGATGCGGTCAGTTCTATATCTCCTACACCCGAAACCTCTACAATAGCCTCTGAGCTCTGTAATGGATATGCTTTGATACTACCGGCACCTGATACTGAAAAGGTAGCTTTCTGGGCTGTACCTCCGTTAATGATCACCTTTCCGGTACCTGATATACCAGCTGATAGATTGGAGGTAACAATGTTATGGAGCTTTGCATCGCAAGCACCTGAAATATCCAGATCGAAATCATTGGCCCTTAAATTACCTTGTATATCTGCATCTACTGAGCCTGACAAACTCAGCGCAGAAATAGTAGACACTGTTATCAGCACAGTCAGATCCTGATCGGAATTAGTATTAATATCATCCGGCATATATATCTTGAGAGTATTGTCTTTTACTTCTGTTTTAAGAAGTTTTACCAAATTTTCGTAGCCGGCAACTTTAATACTAGGCGAGGCACTACTATCTATGATGATAGTAGCATTTACCATAGAAGATATATCAATAGCAGTGAACTTTTGTACCTGACGATTTTCTGATATGGATGGTCCGGAACCAGTCACTGTTTTTTCTCTACAAGAGGTACCACATAAGCATACACACAAAAGCAATGGAAGTAAGAAAATCTTATTCATTTTATGGTGTTTTTGATGTGACATGTTACAAGGCTATAGCCTCTGATTATTCACTTGTCCTATTACTCTTCCACCAAATAAACCCTACGGTACCAATAATACCCAGTGGAATAAATGCCAAATATATTACACCCCCATTCAATCCTTTTGCACTTTTCTTATCCAGTTGTGCTGCTGTCTTTGTACATACCGAACATTGCGACCATGCAACCGGAGATAGTGCCAACAGCATGGATGTGATCAACAACCACTTTCTCATACTTAAAATTACAATATTAAAATCAAAAAATGCTTAGTTGTAATATGGAGAGATCATCAGAAATACTAATACACCTGAAATACTTACATATAACCATAAAGGCCATGTATATCGAGCTATTTTTTTATGATCCTTGTATTCTCCTGTAAGAGCACGATAAGCTGTGAACAATATAAAAGGCAAAATAATAGCTGCCAAAAATATGTGTGTAGATAAAAGAACAAAATAGAATGTACGCAAACTACCTACTGCCTCAAGCTCCTGAGAAGATAAAATACCATTATGATCAGCATCACCAAAACGAGTATCACCGGCCAATAAATGATGTGCTATATAAGAAACCAAAAACAATATAGACAATATGATAGCTACCATCATGATCTTTTTATGTAATTCGAAATTCTTATTCTTAACTGCCACTAAAGCTGCCACCAATAATACTGATACCATAGAATTGATAACTGCATTGACTGATGCAAATAAATGCACATTGAAACCTAAATCTAATTTCAATTGGATTTTAGAAAGAATAGCAACGGCTGCAAACACTACAAAAGAAACAGTGTATATAAGTAAACGTGCTTGCTTATCATTCTTCTTTAAAATGGGAACTAACATGGAATATTTATTTATAGTTTTATATTATTTACTATTATTTTTTTTGTGTTTATTTTCTACAGTCAGTAGGATGATATCATCTGCGCAACGTTTCATATCTGCACTATCCAGTCCATTATAATACCCGCGTATAAATCTGTCCTTATCTAGCAATACAACCTTCTCTGTATGAATAAAGTCATCGTCTCCACCATCACCGGGCTCTACGGTCACATGCAGTTCATGCCGTGCATAATTGTAGATAAGCGGCTTAGGCCCTGTTAGAAACCACCAACGATCGTGATTAGCACCATACCTGTCTGCATAAGCACGCAGTGCAGGGAAACTATCTCGAGTCGGGTTTACTGTCATTGATATCAGTTGTAGTAAGGTATCACTCTGGCGCGATTCTGTACGTCGAAAAGCTCTTTGCATCAGTGCCATACCACGGGTAAGTCGAGGACATATTGTAGTACAATTAGCAAAAAAGAAATCCACTAATATTACTTTGCCTTTCAGATCATTATTGATAGAAACTAATTGACCCAGCAGATTAGTGAGTTGCACATCTGCTGCCTGGTGATAAACGGTATCATATTGCGGCTTACCATTCACTACTGTTGTGTCTACCTTATCAGTAATATAGTAATACGGCAAGTGTATCTTTTTGCTAGAGACTGCATCTCTAACTATATATACCCCATACCAATAAAAAGAAAGCGGCAGCAACAATGCCACCGCTAATCCCATAATAAACTTTTTGTTAGAACGTTTTTTACTCATTGTAGTTGGTAACACACAACACGTGTGAATTGTTTATCTCGTAGGTACAGACAAATTCATGTGCAGCCAGAAAGAACCATCTGCCAGAAAAGCAATAATGAACCAAACGAACAATAATAAAGGTATGAGTACCGCCATGATGAAATTTCGGATCTCATCGCCTAAGTGCATAAATACTGATACGATCAAATAAGCTTTCAAAATAGTTAGTACCAGAAAGAATGCAGCGATAACACCATTAGGTATACCGGTGCTATGACCATAAAGACCTACAAAAACCTCTGCTATAGTAATGATAGACAAGTACAAAGTGATCTTCCAGATCAGTTTCACTTGTTTCTTGCTTTCAGGTGATTTCACATCAGAATAATGATGACCTAATACACCGGAATATAATTTCGACTGGTCGCCTTCGTATAAATGTTGAATACTATCGGTATGATGTTGTGCTGACATTATGTTATGATATTATAGTAGTGAATACAAATGGTTGATTATAACAAATAGAAACAAGTGAATACGAATACCCATACCAGATCTACAAAGTGCCAGTACAGACCGATCTTTTCCACCATTTCGTAGTGTCCGCGACGCTCGTAAGTACCATTAACAGTATTGATCAGCATCAGGATATTGAATATAACACCACTGGCAACGTGACAACCATGGAAACCGGTGATAGTAAAGAAATAATTGAAAAAGTCGTGAGTAGCTTGCATACCATATGCAGGCAATGCAGCTTGTACAGCCTCTTTATGAGGATTGAAGAAATGATGGAAAGCACTAACAGGGTTAGTAGCAGGATCTGTAAAAGCACCCCACCATCCATGCTCTGCATGTAAGTGTGTCCACTCCCAAGCCTGACAGCCTAAGAATGCGATACCACCTATAATAGTCAATAACAACCATTTGATAACCCCTTGCTTATCGTTGCAATGGCCTGCATGTACTGCCAAAACCATTGTTACAGAACTCATGATGAGTATGAAAGTCATTAAACTCACAAACAACAAAGGAAGATTTGCTTCGCCCATAAAGGGGAAAGAGCGGAAAACCTGATTAGGATCAGGCCATACATGGCTAAAGAATCTGGTGGTACCATATGATATCAATAAAGCGCCGAATGTAAGCGCATCTGATAACAGGAAGAACCACATCATCATTTTACCATAACTAACTTTAAAAGGAGAATGACCCCCGGCCCATAATTTTTCCGGTGCTGCTGTAGCTGAAGTTTGTGACATACGTAGTTGTTAGATGCAATAATAAGTTGTGAATGCGTGCAAATTTCTAAACAATTTTATTGATTTACTATAAAGAATACAAATAAATATAACCACAATACATCTACGAAGTGCCAATAACTAGCAAGAACTTCAATACCTGTGGGATTATGTACTCTTACTTTTTTTATAAATGTTTTTAAATAAGCTACCAATAATGCTATGACACCACCTAATATATGTGCCAAATGCACCCCTGTGATGATGAACAGAAAAGATTCGCTTGGATTACCATCCAAACGAATATTCTTACCATATAATTGTTTAAACCCAATATATTGCATCACCCCAAACAATACACCAAGAAATAAAGTAATGGCTATCAAATTACGATATTTGGCCATTTCTTCTTTTTTATAGGCTTTGACACCCATAGCCATCGTAACACTACTGAGTATGATAACACCAGTAGAAATCCAGAATATTACAGGCAATGTATAACGCACCCAGTTGCCCTGAGCCTCACGTACAATATATGCACTGGTAAAACCAGCAAACATCATGGTAATACTACCCATAGCCACCCATAAAGCAAACTTATGCGGATGTATCTTTTTACGTTCTGTTGGTTGTTTTTGTATAGTTCCTTCCATGTTCATATTTTTTACATCTTATCAAACAACAATGCCAGCAATACTGTTGGCAAATAAATAAAAGAAGAGAACATTAAACGGCGTGCTGACTTATGATCGTTATTGGTATAAAAGAAGAAAGATGCAATAAAATAAAATGCACCTAATGCCATACATACCCACATACCAATATTGCCTGTAAGGCCTACCAGACGTGGCATTACGGCCAGCGGTATCAACACTACACTATAGAACATGCATTGCAGACCTGTGAATCTGGTCTTACCCATTTTAGAAGGCAACATGCGAATCCCTGCTCTTTCATAATCATCAAACCCTACCCAGGCGATGGCCCAAAAATGGGGAAACTGCCAGAAGAACTGAATGAGAAATAATATCCAACCACCTAGGGCTAAAGGATTAGCAGGGTTCAAGGTATTGGTAGCTGCCACCCAACCTATCAATGGAGGTAAAGCACCCGGTATAGCACCTATAAAAACAGCCACCGGATGTACTTTCTTCATAGGCGTATATGCAAATGCATAAAGAAGTAAAGAGATGAAACTTAAGATACCTGCCAATGGAAAGAAAAAGTAACCTAACATCAAACTACCTGAGATACCTGTAAGTGCTGCAAAGACCCAGGCTTCTGACTGTCCCATACGGCCATCCGGCAAGGGACGGTTCATAGTACGCTTCATCAGCTTATCACTGTATCTTTCTATGATCTGATTAATGGTATTGGCACCACCTGTAACAAGTATACCACCTACGAACAAGAGTATTACATTCTTCCAGTCGAATTGCATACCCGGTGCCATCAAATACCCGATAACACTGGAAAAAACAACCATGAAACTCAAATTAGGTTTGAGTAGTTGGCTGTAATCTCTGACACGTGCCAGCAAAAACATAGGCAATTTAGCTTTGATAGACTGTTCTCGTAACATTACTGAATGAGAATATACAATATGAATGAATATGGCGCAAATGTAGTGAAAAAGGAGTCTTTTACACGCCGATCATTAAAATATAAAAATCCGTAAGATAATTGGGAATTTACCAGTCGCCGCTGGCTCCGCCACCACCGAAATCTCCGCCGCCAAAGCCGCCGAAACCGCCGCTGTCTCCACCACCTTCTCCGCCACGGCCACCACCACCAAGAATATCACCCAGTATGTTGCCGACAATGAAGCCTGTGCCAAAGCCACGGCCACTCATATAGCTACCGCCACCGCCTCCTCCGCCACGACCGCGGAATATTCTGAAAATCATGTAGATGACTAGAACTATGATAATAAGTGCTGTCCTACCCGAACCCGGGCCACCGCGCCTGTCATGTTTATCCTTGTCATCGGCTTTATATTCGCCTTTGCTGGCTGCTATGATAGCATCAGCACCTTTACTCAGACCCTGAAAGTAATTTCCGGACTTGAATGCAGGTCTTATTTCTTCCAGTATGATATGATTGCAGGTAATATCAGGCAATGCACCTTCCAGCCCTTTACCTGTAGAAATGTTGATCTTATGTTCATTCTTGGATACCAGTACCAGAACACCATTATTCTTGCCTTGCTGTCCTATACCCCATAGCTTACCCAGCTTGATAGCATAATCAGATACATCATACTCTCCCAAACTAGTAATGGTAACTATGGTGATCTGTGTAGATGAATTACGTTCATATTCTACCAGCTTTTGTTCCAGTTGATTTTGCTCAGATCCCGACATCATATTGGCCAGATCATTCACTAATCTTGGAGGTTCAGGCTTGGGAGGGAATACCTTATCATCTGCAATAGCCGATAAGTGTACCAGTACGAAAAGGATACATATGCCTATGAGGCGAAAGAACGAATACTTAGAGTGGCTGGTCATTTACCGAATACGATTTCGTCTGGTAATTCATTTTTAGTAACAGCAGGATCAAAAGGGAAATGAGTGGCTAAAGCCTTACCCAGCTCATTGATACATGCCGACAGACCTTCTGCTATTTGGTTATTCTTCAGATGAGTCTTTAATATAGCAGCCGCGTTTTCCCAGAATACTGGTCCTCCTGCTTTTTCATAAATCTCCTTATCGCCTAGAATAGCAAATTTTCGGTCATCCATAGAGAGATATACCAATACAGCATTGCGCCTTTCGGTCTTATGCATCTCTAATTTGGCAAATATCTTTTGGGCACGAAGTATAGCATCGGCATCGGCACAATGTGTCTCTACAAATATGCGCAACTCGCCGGTAGTATGCAATTCGGCCTCACGGATACAAGCCACAATTCGCTCCTGAACATCAGGAGCGATAAGTGGCTTCTTTTTCCAAAAAAATGACATGAGTATTGATTGAGTATGCTTTAGAACTGCACTTTAGGTGCGCTTTGAGCACCCTGCTCTGCTTCGAACATGGTTCTTTGTTTAAAGCCGAACATGCCTGCTAAAATATTCTGTGGGAACGATGTCACTTTGATATTGTAATCCTTTACAGCAGCATTAAAGTCATCACGCGACACTTTGATACGGTTCTCAGTTCCTTCGAGTTGTTTTTGCAGATCGCTGAAATTTTGGTTAGCCTTCAATTCTGGATAACGCTCAGAAACCACCATCAGACGACCTAATGCCTGACTCAGTTGTCCTTGAGATTGTTGGAATTGTTGCATTTTTTCTGGTGTCAGGTCTTTAGCATCTACTTTTATTGAAGTAGCATTGGCTCTGGCCTGTATAACACCGGTCAGTGTTGCTTGTTCAAAATTTGCTACACCTTTTACAGTAGCCACTAAGTTAGGTATCAGATCAGCTCTGCGTTGATAGCTACTTTGCACACCGGCCCATTTCTCATCTACATTTACCCTTAGTCCGTTCATGCCGTTGTAACCACAACCACCTATTAAAATAACTGCTAGTAGAATACCTAGAAATACATATAAGCCTTTCATCGTTAATTGATTTTATCAGTCAAAAATACATGTTTAACACGCACATCGTACATACCTTTTCGGTAAATGACAGATATTTATCAGTAAACAGACATAAATCGTCGGTAAATGACCTCATTTTCATATTTACCAAAACTTAATAGCATATATAAGTATACACAGCTATTTTTGCAGCTAAATCAGACGCATGCCATCATCTTACGAAGCCACAGCTGAATATGCACAAAGCCGTGACCAAATAGATATTCTGTATCCATTTCGCGAACGCTTTCATTTTCCACAGCATAATGATAAAGATGTACACTACTTCTGTGGCAATTCATTGGGCTTACAACCCAAAAGTGTCCAGTACCTGATGAGCATGGAATTGCAGGATTGGGCAAAGCATGGTGTAGAAGGGCATTTTCGTGCACGCAATCCTTGGCTTTCTTACCATCAATTATTCTCTGAGCGACTGGCCAAAATAGTAGGGGCTAAAAAAGATGAGGTAGTCGCCATGAATACCCTCACTGTAAATCTGCATCTGCTAATGATGTCTTTTTACAGACCTGAAGGCAAAAGATATAAGATACTCATGGAAGCGGGTGCATTTCCATCCGACCAATATGCAGTAGAAACACAAGTGCGCATGTATGGTTATCAGCCTGATGATGCGATCATAGAAATAAGACCACGCGATGGTGCCTATATCATAGAAGAAGAAGACATTATTGCAGCTATAGAAACCGCAGGCGATATGCTGGCACTGGTGATGATAGGCGGTGTGAATTATTATACGGGGCAGCTGTTCAACATGAAGCGCATCACAGATGCTACACATCGTGTAGGTGCTTACGCAGGTTACGATCTGGCACATGCGGTAGGTAATGTACCTCTGGAATTACATAAATGGAACATAGATTTTGCCTGCTGGTGCTCTTATAAATATCTGAACTCCGGCCCTGGTGGTGTAGGTGGGGCATTCGTACACGAACATCATGGCAATAACCCTAAGATATTCCGGCTGGCAGGATGGTGGGGCAATGATGAAAAGACCCGCTTCAAAATGGAGAAGGGCTTCATACCACAGAAAGGTGTTGCCAGCTGGCAAATGAGTAATGCTCCCGTATTCAACATGGTAGCTCATAATGCATCACTCGATATTTTTGACAAGACAGATATCAAGGCGCTTAACAACAAAAGCAAAGAACTTACCGGCTATATGGAATGGTTGCTGAATCAGATCACGCATCTGCCTTTCACCATCATTACACCTACAGATACTCAACGCCGTGGCTGCCAGTTATCATTACTATTTGCAGATAGAGGCAAAGAAGTATTTGAAAAACTGACTGAGGCAGGCATAGTAGCTGACTGGCGCGAACCTAATGTGATACGTATAGCACCGGTACCATTATACAATACATTTGAAGATTGTTATAGATTTTACGAAGTGTTGAATAACTTGGTATAGTATTATCACTTACCACGCTTTTCAATTCACTATCTTTGCACCTTATATCATGGCTGTATTTTTTGACACTACACAAGCACCTCGATTTCGTGACCCCGTAATTACCATTGGTACTTTTGATGGCGTACACAAAGGGCATACCGCTATTCTTCAGCAGGTAGCCGTACATGCCCAAGAAGTGAATGGTGTAAGTGTGCTTATTACATTCGAACCGCATCCACGCAAATTACTTTACCCAGATCAAAAGCTGGGAATACTCACCCCCCTTGCACAAAAAACAGCCCTGCTGAGAAAAGCAGGTATTGAGAATATTGTTGTGGCACCCTTTACAAAAGAGTTTGCTCAACTATCTGCAGAAGATTATATCAAAGATTTTCTGATCAAGCAATTTCAACCTAATTGCATTGTCATCGGATACGATCATCGTTTTGGTAACGATCGCAGAGGAAATATTGATTTGTTGAAACAATTTGCTCACGAATGTCACTACAAAGTATACGAGATACCTGCACAGCTCATAGACGAAGCAGCTGTTAGCTCTACTAAGATCCGCCATTTGCTGGAGCATGGAGAAGTAGCAGATGCTGCACACATGCTGGGACGCAACTATACTATTAAAGGCTCTGTGCAACAAGGTGCGAAACTGGGCAGAATTATTGGTTTCCCTACAGCTAATATACTACCTACTGACCCCGACCAACTGATACCTGCCAATGGCGTATATGCTGTGCTGGTAACATGGAAAGACATTGCGTATAAAGGCATGATGAACATAGGTATTAGACCTACTATTAGCAATGATCTGCAACAACATTTAGAAGTGAATATTTTTGACCTCGACGAAAACTTGTATGGCGAAACATTGGATATTGCTTTTGTAGCACATTTACGTCAGGAGCAAAAATTCCCATCCTTAGATACATTGAAAGCTCAATTGCAAAAAGATAAAGAGACCGCCATAGAGGTATTCAAATAAACAACTTAATCTTTCACCACCCTTACTACACTTTTCTCCCCTTTAGCATTTACTAGTTCCAATATGTAGATACCTGTAGGTATATTATGTACTGGAATGTTATCACTACCCACATGCAAAGTACCTTGTAGCACAGTACTGCCTATTATATTATGCAGCCTGTAACTCATAGTTTCTTTCAATAGGTCTATATTAAGTATATCGTTCACCGGATTTGGGTACACTTTCAATTCAGTAGTAGTAGATGTACTACTCACACTCAATGGAAAAACAGCCATGTTGATGGTATTACTGGTACCTGTATCTATCACCATACAGCCTGCTGCTGTTACAGTTACAAAACACTTTACTTTATCACCATTCAACGGGGTATATGTATAGGTATTGCTGTTAGTACCCACATTCGTATTATTCACTTTCCATTGATAAATTGGGCTGGTGCCATTAGTAGTAGCCGTATATGTAACCTGCGTACCTGTACTGACAGTATTAGTACCTGAGATAGAAACAGATGGCCCCCCTAGTGGTATGACTGTAAGTCCAAAATAATAACTGGATGATGCAGCACATGTACCCGGCACACTGAACGTACCATCAAAATACCCACTGGCTGTTGCAGGCACTGTAATATGTATGGGCGATGCCGGCAAGGTAATATTGCTCACATTTACAAATCCTGCTGATAATGCAGACGCACCCCATTGTATACTGTATTGGCCAGGATTACCTACTGTAGCAGAATAAGGCAATAACGCAGTTGTTGTCCCCGTACATATATTAGCAATTGCACCTAGTGTTATCTGTGTACCCTGACCATCAACACCTATAGAAAAACCAGGTTCAGGATTCAAAGTAGGTATTTTATAATATTGAAAATCAGGGAAGCCTGAGAAAAATGTAGGATCAGCTAAATTAGGATAAGTACTCACACCACAAGTATTACAGAACATTCCTTTAATATACGTGATTGGAGAAGCAAGATTAGGCATTGTACCCAGAGTGTAAACAAAATACTGATCTCCTGCTGGTATACTCACCTCCATTACATATTTATGCCCCGGCACTAACATTACAGGCAATGGTAAAGGCGCATAATGATATTCATTACTTTGTCCTGGAACTTGTGTCTGTCCTATAACAGACTGCGTGGCACTATCATACAATGTCACATAACGGGTAGAAGCACTGGGAGTCATTTTACCCACATTTGCTACTAAAATGGTTTGATTCACTTTGAACATCATGCCTCTTTGGCTCGTATCATTTGCACTAGAAGCAAAACCACCTATAAAACCATGCATGGCAGAATCGTAACCTCCAAATGATGCATATAGTAGGATCTATAGCAGATGAAGCAGCAGGATTACCGTAAAACATGTAGACTGTCTTGGTAGCACCAGCAGCAATATTCATTTTAACATGCATCATGGTATGAGTGCTATTTATACCGGAGTCTATGCAAAAACTATAGGAACTATCTCCATTGCAGGCTGATCCAAAACGCAGATCGCTGCCATTGGCCTGCATATGTCCGGCACTTATCATAGCTGCGGTATTCACATATATCTTGACCGGCGAATTGCTAATTGCGCTACCTGTATTGGTAATAGTAATAGGTGTATAGTATGTCCAGCCTACAGGTTGTGAAAAGGCCTTTGTCATACTCAATACTGTTAATACCACCCATAAAAGGGTACTCTTGCATACATAGTTTTTCATAGAAAGATTTTTATAGCAATAGATATTCATATGGTTGATCTTAAGATTAAATATACAGCAAAAATCATGCCCCATTTGTTAACAAATCAATATGCGACTGACCTTGCTAATAATAAGACGTAAAAAGAAAGGAAAAAGATAGTATGTGCTATTGCCAATAGTGAATATTACGTAGAGATGATAAATCTCATATCTTCTTATACAATTGGGGTCCAACAACTTTACCCCATTTATAGCATTGATTAGTATTTGGTACTTTTGCCTAGGCGCCTATCAATTCCATTTTGCCTATCATTTCCTTTAACAGCTCTGCATCATTCACATTACTGCCTATACCTACAGCCCTGGTACTGAATTTGCCTAGCAACAGCATACAATGTTCCACCTTATGCAATGGCCAGCGTTGTGCTGTAGCGATCACATCTCTTACTCTGAATGGTGGTACACCCAGTGCTGTAGCAATATCCTTTTCTGGTTTACCTATTACAAACTGTGCTTGATACAATCTGTTGAAATGAGTATAGAATGCACCCACTAATAAGGGCATAGGTGCCGATTTTGGATTGGCAATAAAATAAGATAACATTCTATAAAGCTTATCCTTCTTACCACTGGTCAGTGCCTCGGGAAATTCAAATACGTTATACTCTCTGCTGATACCTATATACTTCTGTATCAATTCTCCAGTCAATGATTTTTGATCAGGCACATTGATTCGCACCTTCTCTATTTCATTGGCTATCTTTTGCAGGTCGCTACCCAGATAGGTGGTCAATATTTGCGACTCCCGCTCTCCTACATGAAAACCTATCTCAACACCATATGTCTGAATCCATTGTGGTACTTGGTCGTCGCGAATCTTATCAGATGTGAAGTAGTAGCCTTTTTCCTTGGCCAGCTTTACTACTTTGCTACGTCCATCAGTTTTTTTGAAACGATGTTCAATCAGGAAAATAGTGCTGGGCGATGGATTTTCAAGATACCCTGCCAGCTCATTGAAACCTTTCAACTGAGCCGCATCTTTCAATATCACTACTTGCTTTTCTGCAAACATGGGAAAACGTCTGCAAGCATTTACCACATCAGCCCACTCAGAATCTTTGCCATACAATACCATCAGATTGAAATCTCTTTCTGCCGGTGGTAATATATGTTCTTCGAAATGTTCGGTGATCAGATCTATATAATAAGGCTCCTCACCATCTATCAGATAAACAGGGGCGTATTGTTTGTTTTGTAAAGACTGGAATAATTTCTTAAAGTCGGCGGTCATATTAGTCATTCACGAAAAGTGGTTCAATCTCAATATCTCTGATCCCTTTCAAATGCAAAAATACTTTGGCAGTTGTTAGTACATCCTTCATACAATAATGAGCTATCCTATCCAGATCATTATTTTTCCAATACACGGAAGCCACCTGGCTACCATCTATATCGTCCTTTGGCGAAGGTATTCCAAACAGTTCTGCTAGCAAAGCCAAAGAAGTGAAATGCTTATAATCTCCAAAACGCCACAATTCTAATGTATCTATATGTGATATTTCCCAAGGTTTTTTACCACCCAGCTGCATGCTCTCAGGCAGTGACATATTATTGATCAACATCCTGCGACACAGAAATGGTATATCAAATTCTTTAATGTTATGTCCGCAAAATTTCAGCTCCGGAATGCGTTCAGTTTGCTTGGTCAGCGCTTCTGAATAGGTTTTTAACAAAACTTTCTCATCGTGTTC
>JBAWXE010000074.1:0-13736 GCA_037144255.1 Bacteroidota bacterium
CCGCTACGAGAGCGGCTTTTCTTATTTTTCGAGTGATCCCGTTGGGACTCGAACCATGAATACCATATGAAATACATCTCTAATAATCTAAAGTTTATTAAGCACTTGCATACATCTGCTCAATGATGTGGACAACGGCTTTACCTTCTTCTGCACTAGTCATAACGGCATGGGCATTATGTAAGACATCAACTACGTTTTGTATTACTTTATCATGGTTGCTCATAGAACCTTGGTATAGACCGTAATCATTGGCTTTGGCTGTGATATTGATGGGTGGTATACTGGCTGCTTCCAGTTTTTGGTATTCTATGGTATTGAGGTATTGGCCTCCTATTTTCACTACACCTTTTTCTGCCAGTATGGTGATGGAGCCTTCCATATTGCGCTCGTAAGCACAGGTAGTGAAATTGAAATTGATAGTGACTCCATTATCGGCCATCATTACAAAACTACCTGTATCTTCTACTTCGGTATTGTGCTGGTGGGCGTAATTGTGCAGGCTGCCACTTACTTTATTAATAGTGCCATTGAGATAATACATGATATCTACAAAATGGCTGAACTGAGTGAACAGACAACCACCATCTTTGCTTTTCTTACCACGCCAATCGCTTTCTGCATAATAGGCATCGCTGCGATTCCAGAAACAGTTTACCTGTATCATGTATAGTTTACCTAGTTCGCCTTTGGATATAAGTTGTTTTACTGCTTGTACAGGAGGATTATAACGATTTTGTTTTACTGCAAAAATGGTCTTGCTGGCTTTTTGTGCTGCTGCTATCATGCGGTCGCACTCTGCTACGCTCATGGCCATAGGTTTCTCTACTACTGTGTGTAAACCAGCCTCTAAGCCAGCAATAGTATGAGGTTCGTGCAAATAATTGGGGGTACAAACACAGAGCACATCCAGCTGAGTATCGCGCAGCATTTGTTGCAGATCTGTATAAAAAGCTACCCCGGCCGGTATTTGTGACTGTACAGAAGGGCGTATATCGCATACCGCTACCAACTCTGTAGATGTATTATGCAGTATATGTTCCGCATGCCTGCGACCAATATTACCAAAACCAACTATTGCGAAACGAATGGGCTTATTCATTAGTGTAAAAATAAATCTTATAGTGTAATCTCATCTATTTATTTGGCAGGCATATATCTCCATTTTCCTTTAACTGTAGTGTACCATCATCTATCATAGTGCGGACTAAGGTTATAATCTCGCTTTGTGTTGCATGAGGGAAAATAGCATTAAGTGTTGCTATATGGAGCTGCTGACGTTTATGGAGTTCTGCTAATATTTGCTGTTTTAGTTTGGAAGTGTTGGAATCTGATTGTTTGGTTTTAGACTTACAGACATCGCAATGACCACAATCTGATTCTCTTTTCTCACCAAAATAAGGGAGTAAAATCTTGCTTCTGCATTGTTGTGTATTCTGCAGAAAGTCGATCATCGCATTTGTACGTTCCTCATGTAGTTTACGCAGTCTCTGTATGCGTTGCATATCTATGATGAGATGGCGACTATCTACTCGGTAATGATGAAAGAATAGCTGAGGACCATCGGAAGGCGTATAATACTCCAGTATCTGCATTTTATGCAGTGTGTGGAGTAATTGTTCTAAGAGTTCCTTTTTGATCTTTAGTTGCTTGGCAATATTAGACAAGCTAATGACTGTAGGATAATAAAAGACACTATTGTAAAGCCTTAATAAAGCTGTGGTGACCATCCATAGGTCGGGGTAAGCAGTAGAAAGCTGGTCGATGGAGGTTCTATCGGTAGTGAAACGTACTGTAGCAGGATGAAAGACCGCTTCAGTTATTGTCCAAAGGCCTTCTTGTTCTAATAGTTTCAAGGCATTAGACGCAGGGACCGCCTGAAGTTGGAATTTTTTACAAAAGTCGTTAAGATCGAATGGGAAATACTGATCGGGCTGGCCGCCAATAGGCACTTGCAAATACTCTACCAGTGACTGGTATACCTGACGTAGATAAGCCTCCGGAGGGAATTTGAGTTCGGTGCTGTTACTGAGCCTTTCGATATCGCCACTATTATATAATGCCAGAGCAGTGGCGTTCTTGCCATCGCGACCTACCCTACCGGCTTCCTGATAATATGCTTCCAGATGTTCGGGAGCATCGTAATGTATTACAGCCCTAACATCCGCTTTATCTATACCCATACCAAAGGCTGTAGTGGCCACCATGACACGAGACTCATTTGTCATCCATGCTTGTTGCGCCTCTTCGCGTTTGTCCTTAGCCATACCGGCGTGGTATGCAATAGCTGAGATGCCAGACTGTACCAGTTGGCGAGCAACAGTCTCTGTTTGTTTGCGACTGCGGCAATAGACGATACTGCTACCCTTCTCCTGCTCTAAAAAACGAAGCGTGTCCTTTGCTTTATTCTCAGAATAGCTGATACTGTAGAGGATATTTTGCCTATCGAAACTGTCCTTGTAAATATGGGGTTTGCTTAATTGTAATTGGCTAATAATATCCTCTTGTACCTGAGGAGTGGCCGTAGCTGTAAGTGCCAGTATGGGTACATCCGGAAAGAGCTCATGTAGAAAGGCTATCTTGAGATAATCGGGGCGGAAATCGTGCCCCCACTGAGAGATACAATGTGCCTCGTCTACTGCAATAAGACTAATATTAAAATCGGGCAAATACTCCTGAAACAAACCTGTTTGCAAACGTTCAGGTGATACATAGAGCAGTTTGTATGGGCCATGCAGCATGTTTTCCAGAGTACGTTTCACATCATTATAATGCATACCTGCGTGTATGCAAGCAGCGGGGATATCTAATGACTTAAGCCGCTCTACCTGGTCTTGCATGAGTGCAATAAGAGGAGAGATGACCAAACAAAAACCATCGTTCTGTATAGCAGGTATCTGGAAACACAGAGATTTGCCACCACCAGTAGGCAATAGCGCCAGCGTATCTTGTTTATTAAGAATACTAGTGATTATATCCTTTTGGAAAGGACGGAAGGAAGTGTATCCCCAATACTTGTGTAGTATTTGTTCCAGAGCAGACAAACCGTTATTGATTATTCATGATACCGTAAGTATTGTCTACCAGTATCGGTTTGAGAGCTTGATTCCATAACTGTTTTTTGGCTTCCGGTAGTTTTTCCAGTTCACTAAGAGATAATGTAGGGATGACTAAGCAGTCATTAAAAGTATTAGGTTCATTAAAACGGAACATAGCAGTAATACCCAGTTGTTGAGGAATGACACCTAGCAAAAGTACAAGTTGAGGTGTTAGTGCCAGTCTCATTTTATACCAGGCAATATTCTGTGTAGTATCTATTTGGATGACATTATATTGTTCATTAGTAAGCTTACATGCCTGCAACATCTTTTGCAGTTGTGATTCCTCATTTGTACCTGATACAAAAGGCGTACTGAGTACCAAAACAGTCTTTGGAGATAAGGGGCTATCAGAATCAGGCATATCGTCCCAAAAGGTGTCCCATTCTGCATGAACTACTTTGGATGATATAATATCAGGAAGATCACTCATATCTTGTTATAATTAGTAGGAATAACCACAATCATTAAGCTAACCGGAAAATTTTTGTTTCTTTGCGAAAATAATCCTTTTCTGTCCTTAATATAATTTCTTTTATGGGTGTTGACACGTTAGATATTCGGGTTGATAGAGTAGAAAAAAGCAGGATCAATGAATTAAACCACGATAACATACAGTTTGGTAAGCAATATTCTGACCATATGTTAGTGGCTTATTACGAGAATGGTAAGTGGGGACAAGCTGTCATTCAGCCTTTTCATAATTTGAGTTTGAGTCCTGCCACCACATTTATGCATTATGGACAGGCGATATTTGAAGGTGTAAAAGCCTATAAAGACCCTAATGGAAACCCGATCATTTTTCGTCCGAAGGATAACTGGAAACGTATGAATCGCTCAGCGAATCGTATGGCAATGCCGGATGTACCTGAAGATCTATTTGTAGAGGGTATGCGCCAACTGATAGATATAGACAGAGATTGGGTACCTACAGCAGAAGGAACTTCATTATATATACGTCCTTTTATGTTGGCCATAGATGAGTTCGTAGGTGTGAAACCAGCGGAAAAATTCATGTTCATCATTATTACCAGCCCTGCAGGACCATACTATAGCAAACCGGTATCTATATATGTGCAAGATCAATATGTACGTGCATTCCCGGGAGGTATAGGATTTACAAAGGCAGCAGGTAACTATGGCATGAGCATGCTGCCTACACAGAAGATAAAGGAAATGGGATATGATCAAATACTGTGGACAGATGGTTTTGAACATAAGTATGTACAGGAAATAGGTACCATGAATGTGTTCTTTGTTATAGGAGATAAGGTGATCACTCCTGATATTACCCAAGACACGATACTGGCAGGTGTCACCCGCGATAGTGTTATTACATTGCTGCGTGAAAAAGGAATTACTGTAGAAGAACGCCCACTAAGCATTGATGAAATAGAAGAAGCTTATAAAGCAGGACAATTGCGTGAAGCATTTGGTACAGGTACTGCTGCATCTATAGCACCTATAGCTACACTTACTTACCACGATGATACTATGAAATTACCTCCATTGGAAACATGGGAAGTATCAAACTGGCTGAATAAAGAATTGAGTGATATCCGTTATGGCAGAAAAGCAGATACACACGGATGGATACATAGAATATAAAATTTTCAAAGCATAAAAAATCCCGCTAGTATCAAGCGGGATTTTTTATGCAATTATGTGACGATGTTATCTTACTATTCTTACATAAGCAAATGAGCTACCGGAAGTAACACGAGCCATGTATTGGCCCTTAGATAGTGACTGAATTTCCAATGTGCGAGTATTATGGTAAGTACTTAGCAGCTTGCTTTGTATATCAAAAATCTCTATCTTATAATTTCTCCAATCAGACGGAATATCAAAAGTAATAGTGCCGTTAGATGCAGGATTAGGATACGCCTTGATCTCTGTTATAGTAGTATTTGTAGCTTTATTTACACCCAGATATGGAACATCGGGTCTGTAATGGTCTCTGTATTGTACATCTGTAACCTGCTCTGAACCTAATCCCGCATTATTAGTAGTTACAAAAAGCGCAGGGTAATGATCGCCGGCTACTAACCATTTATATTCTACTGTATTACGAGGGAAAGAAAATGGAGCGCCTGCTAAAGTAGAATTGATAGAATCAATCTCATGTATCTCTGAACGAACACGAATGCAATTTACAGGAGAAGTATAGTAGGGAGTAACAATTGTGCCCCAACCATCGACTGTAGTAAGTCTGTAACCACTTTGAATTATTGTACCAAGGGTGGCAACTGTCATATTCAATAAGAAAGTAGAACTATCGTGATTATGGAAAGCCAGTGGGAAGAAATACTTTTCATCAGGATCGCCATAAGCAAAAGACAAAGGCAAGCCACTTATATTAGCAGCCATTGTAACGGCCGAATAAGAATTCGGAGTTGCCTGAACCTTATAAAACGTATACACATCGGTAATACTTACAGGTAATGGCAGACCTGATATTGGAAGATTAGACCTCTGGCCTACATCTGATGATGGAATACTCAAAATATATGCAGGGTTTAGTTGTATAGGAGTTAAAAATGAATCTAATACCTGATTTATAGGTACTAATGCACTATAGTCCCAAGACATATTAGCACCTGAATCTGTAAGAGGGATTACTGCAAGAGAAAGATCTGCGGAGCAGTGTCGTAAAGTATCACCAGCAACAGGCATTGAAGTAGAAGTAATTGTTATTTGTGCAAAAGAGGCAGATGTGCTACAACATAACCACAATAAGAATACATATCTTTTCATATGAGTAATAATTGATGTTAAATATACGATTTAAAAGAGTTTTAAAAGAGTTTTAAAAGAGTAAATTAGTATTAAAGAAGTTCAATAGAGTACCTTTGCATACAGTTTATTAATTACTTATATATTACACATGGTACAGGTAGGGCAATACAATACATTGAAAGTCGTTAAGGAAGTAGATTTTGGCTTATACTTAGATGGAGGAGACGAAGAGATATTACTACCTACCCGTTTTATACCGGAGGGTACCAAAGAAGGTGATGAAGTAACGGTCTTTATTTATCATGATTCTGAAAATAGATTAATAGCTACCAACCAGCAACCGAAAGGAGTGGTAGGAGATATGGTGATGTTGCAAGTAGTGACAGTAACTCACCAGGGTGCTTTTTTGGATTGGGGATTGATGAAGGACATTTTTGTACCTATTTCTCAACAAGAAACTAGGATGAAAGTAGGCGGCATGTATCTGGTGAAGATATTCATAGATGAGCAGACCGGACGATTAGCAGCTACTGAGCGGATATCCAGATTCCTGAGTAATTGGGATATCACAGTAAAGGAGAAAGAATCTGTGGACCTATTGGTATATCAAAAGACCGATATTGGCTATAAGGTGATCATTAATAATAAGCATCTAGGGGTATTACATTTCAATGAAGTGTTTCGTGATATAAGTATTGGTGATAAATTGAAAGGATTTATCAAGAAAATACGTACTGATAATAAGATAGATGTGGTATTGGGACAGCCTGGTTATAAAAGAGTGGAAGATGAAAGTGATCGAATAATGAGACTATTACAGGAAAATGACGGGTATCTACCCTATCACGATAAGTCGGATCCAGAAGACATCTATGCTTTCTTTGGTATGAGTAAGAAGACCTTTAAAATGACTACCGGTACCCTATATAAACTTCGTAAAATAGAGTTTACCAAAACAGGGATAAAAATAGCAGACGAAGTAAAAGGGTAAATTGGAACAATAATTACAAAAAGCGGCGAGGCTTTTGGGGAAATCTGAATCCCCATTATCAATTTTTAATAGCTTTACAACACGAAAAAGATAAATAATTAATGAAACGTTCGGTACGTATTCTTTGGTGGACATTTCTAATAGGAGTGGTAACCTTCAACCTGCTTATCATTCTTACCAATTATGGTTTGCTAGGATATATGCCATCTATGCAAGAATTGGAAAACCCCAACAGTGCACTTTCATCAGAAGTATTTGCTACAGATGGAACAGTCATAGGTCGTTATTATGTACAAGATAGGTCTAATTGTAAGTACAGTGATATTTCACCAAATATATTCAATGCGCTTATAGCAACAGAAGACACCCGTTTTTATGAACATTCCGGTATAGACTGGATAGGTACAGCTGCTATACCGGTTTATATGGTGCTGCATAAAAAACGTGGCTCGTCTACTATTACACAACAATTAGCCAAGAACCTATTTCCTCGTAAAAATGAAAGTAGTTTGACCATTCCATTCATAAAACTAAAGGAGTGGATCATGGCTGTAAAACTGGAAAAGAACCTTACTAAAAATGAGGTTATAACCCTGTATTTAAATACCGTACCATTTGGAGATAATGTATATGGTATCAAGAATGCCTCACTGACATTCTTCAATAAGCTGCCTAGTAAAATAAGTGTAGATGAGGCCGCAGTACTTATAGGTATGCTAAAGGGAAATACAATTTATAACCCGCGTCGCAACCCTGCTAAGTCTCTGGAAAGAAGGAATGTAGTGTTACGACTGATGAAAGAGAACGATTTCATTACAGAGAAAGATGCGGACAACTACCTCAAAATGCCTATCAAACTGGATTACCATAAGATAGACTATCATGAAGGCATTGCACCTTATTTCCGTCAGGTGGTAGAATTGGAAGTGAAGAAAGTGTGTAAAGAATTGAAGAAATCTGATGGCAGTAATTATGATATTTATAAAGATGGATTGAGAATATATACTACACTGGATGTACGTTTTCAACAATATGCAGAAGAAGCTGTACAAGAGCACATGACACAGGTGCAGAAAATGTTCACCGCTCAAGCTGGATATAAGAATGGAAGTATATGGGATAACCATCAGGATGTAATAGATGCCAGTGTGCGTACTTCAGACAGGTACATTCTTCAAAGAGATCAAGGGAAAGATGAAAAAAGTATCCTTGCAGATTTTAAGAAGCTGGTAAAGATGAAAGTATTTGCTTGGAATGCTGCTCATACAATGGATACTGTTATGACGCCCATGGACTCCATTAAATACATGAAGATGTTCTTACAAGCCGGTTTCCTAGCAATGGATCCATTTACAGGCGAAGTAAAAGCATGGGTTGGCGGTATAGATCACACTTTCTTCCAATTTGATCATGTAAACGAAAATACTAAAAGACAAGTAGGTTCAACGATAAAGCCATTATTGTATTGTTTAGCAGTAGATAATGGTTTTTCTCCCTGTGGTACTGTATCAACTATGCCACAGACATTCCCTACCATGGAGGCCCCATATGATGCCGGCGGAAGTGAATATGAAAGCTTACCCATGAGAAAAGCGCTGGCACTATCTGTCAATAATGCAGCATTGTACCTGTTGCAACAAGTAGGCATAGGTGCATTTGTAGACTTTGCTCATAAATGCGGCATTGCTTCAACCCTAGAAAAATTACCATCAGTAGCATTGGGGGTATCTGATATCTCATTATTTGAGATGATCAATGCCTATAGTATGTTCCCAACAGGAGGTATCAATACCAGACCCATATTCATTACCAAGATAGAGGACAAGAATGGAAATCTATTGAAATCTTTTGTACCGGTACAAAAGGAGATCATAAGCGCAAATACGGCCTTTAAAATGGTAAAAATGATGCGTGGTGTTATAGACTTTGGTACAGGTAGACGTATGCGTGGACGTTATAATATACAAGGTGACATAGCCGGTAAAACCGGGACCACCAATAAACAAGCAGATGCATGGTTTATGGGCTATACCCCACAATTACTTGCAGGTACATGGGTAGGTTGTGATGATCGTTTTCTGAGATTCACGAATATGGAATTAGGACAAGGCTCTGCCGCAGCACTACCTATATGGGCATATTTTATTAGAAGAGTATTCGCTGACAAGACACTTGGAATAGATCAAAATGCAAGGTTTGTACAACCGGATGGATTTGATGATTGCGATGTGACAGATGCCGGAAATGATGCTAAAGGAAATTCAGGTATCATAAAAGGTGGCAATAAAAATGATGATCCAATAGAAACAGTAGCGCCAGTATTTGATGACATTAAACCAAAGCGTAAATAATATTATATTCTATTGCTAATACCATGAAAATTGAATGAGTAATAAAGTGAAAATTATAAATGACCCTGTTTACGGTTTCCTACGCTTTCCGGAACAGGAATTGATGCAAATAATAGATCACCCTTGGTTTCAACGTTTGCGCAATATTAAACAAATGGGTAGTGCTCATTTGGTATATCCCGGTGCAGTACATAGCCGTTTCCATCATTCATTAGGTGCCTGCCACCTAATGGGTAAGGCCCTAGATGAACTGAAAGCAAAAGGAATAGAACTTAGCAAAGAAGAATGTACTGCAGCAAGGACAGCTATATTATTGCATGATATTGGCCATGGACCATTCTCTCATGCATTGGAACATAGTTTAATAGAAGGTGTTTCTCACGAATATTTATCTAATTTCATCATTCGGTCTATGAATCAACAATTTGGTGGATCGTTGGAAGGTGTCATAGATATTTACAGACCTACCTATACCAAAAAATATTTAAGGCAATTAGTCTCCAGTCAATTGGACGTAGACAGAATGGATTATCTGAATAGAGATAGTTTTTATACCGGTGTATCTGAAGGAGTAATAGGATATGACAGGATATTGCAAATGCTAACAGTACAGAATGAAGATTTGATGGTAGAAGAGAAAGGCGTGCATTCTGTAGAGAAATTCATTATAGCCAGAAGGCTGATGTACTGGCAAGTATATTTACATAAAACAGTATTGGGTTCCGAACAATTACTAATCAAAATATTACAAAGAGCTAAAGAACTAGCTCAAATGGGAGAACAGTTGTTTGCTACTCCATCATTATACTATTTTTTATACAATAATATTACCGCCAAGAATGTGGCTGAGAATGGCAATCATATAGAGATGTTCTGCAAACTGGATGACTCTGATGTATTTGCATCTATTAAAGTGTGGCAAACACATAAAGACAAAATATTATCTCTATTATGTAAGATGCTTATAGAAAGAAACTTATATAAAGTTATTTTAAGTGCATCTTCTTTGGAAGAAATGATGGAACAAAAAAAGAAATCCCTAACTTCATTGCTACAATTAGATAGTAAAGAAATTCAATATTTTATTTTTACAGGAAAGACATCGAATAGCACATATGATATTAATGACGAACATATACAAATAGCGATGAAAGATGGTAGTGTTAGAGACATTTCAGAAATTGAAGACCCATTAGTAAATCAAGCGCTTGCAAGGCCCGTACATAAAAATTACATTTGCTACTTTCAACCATAGGAAACTAAACAAACCGGACAACAATATAAACGAAGACCGGTTATTGTAAAACAATAGTTGTAACATTAATAATTGCCCATGCAATTCACGGCGCTACAAATAGCAACCCTAATAAAGGGTAAAATAGAAGGCGACCCGGAAGCTAAAGTGAGTCATGTAGCTAAGATAGAAGAAGCTAATGTGGGTTCATTGAGCTTTGTAGCCAATCCTAAATATGAAGACTACTTATACAGCACCAAAGCATCAATTATTATAATAAATGATTCTCTTGAGCTAACACAAAAGGTACATCCCACCTTGATACGTGTTAAAGATGCATATAGTGGTTTTGCTTTTCTACTAGAAAAATACAATGAGATCATATCACGTGCCGGCAAACATGGCATAGAACAACCATCATATGTATCAAAAACAGCATCTCTAGGTAAAGATGTATATATTGGTGCCTTTACCTACATAGGTGAGAATGTGATGATAGGTGATAGAGTAAGGATATTTCCGGGCTCATATATTGGTGACAATGTAGTTATTAATGAAGATTCTAAGATATTTCCGGGTGTAAAAATATACGATGGCTGCTCTATAGGTAGTCGTGTAGTAATACATGCAGGTTCAGTAATAGGTGGTGATGGCTTTGGTTTTGCCCCCCAAAATGATGGAACCTACAAAAAAATCCCTCAGATAGGAAATGTAATAATAGAAGATGATGTAGAGATAGGATCAGATACTACTATTGACCGTGCTACTATGGGTTCTACTATTATCAGGAAAGGGGCTAAACTCGATAATCTGATACAGATAGCCCATAATGTAGAAATAGGTGAAAATACTGTTATAGCAGCTCAAACGGGCGTATCAGGCAGTACCAAAATAGGTAGAAACTGTATGATAGGTGGTCAGGTAGGTATAGTAGGTCATATACAAATAGCTGATGGTACGCGTATCAATGCACAAAGTGGTTTGTCTAAATCAATAAGCTCTACTAACACCACTTTAAACGGTACACCGGCATTCGAATATAAAAGTTCATTAAAAAGTCAGGCAATTTTTAGAAATTTGCCGGAATTACATCAACGGCTCCAAAAATTGGAAGAGACCGTACAAGAATTAACCTCCTTGTTAAGTCATCAAAATATTTCAGTAAAAAAGTGATCGTAGATACATTATTAATACCAGAGTATAGCAATAAAACTACTGAAACAGTGCGCCCAGATACATCAGTTCAGAATCAGCAAACACTTAAAGGATCAGTTACTCTTCCGGGTGTAGGATTACATACAGGACAGCAAGTAACGATGACCCTTAAACCGGCTAATCCAGGTTTTGGGATTCGTTTTCAACGTATAGACCTACCAGAAAAGCCAATAGTAAAGGCTGATGTAGACTATGTGGTTGACACATCTAGAGGAACAACCATTGAACATAATGGAGCACGAGTAAGTACCATAGAACATATACTATCTGCATTGGTAGGTATGGGTATAGATAATGTACTTATAGAGTTGGATGCACCAGAAGTACCTATAATGGATGGTAGCGCACGAGAATTCATAGAGGCTATAGACAGTGTAGGTATACAAGAACAAGAGGCTAAACGTATTGTATATACAATTGATACTAATATACACTATTACGACCCGGTAAAAAATGTAGACATGCTGGCTGTTCCTTCGAACGAATACCAGATCACTACACTTATCGACTTTAACTCACCGGTATTGGGTACACAACATGCTACTTTGAAACATATCAGTGAATTCAGAAATGAAATAGCGCCTTGTCGTACCTTCTGTTTCTTACATGAATTAGAATATTTATTAGACAATAACCTGATAAAAGGTGGAGATCTGAGTAATGCCATAGTTGTTGTAGATAAAGTAGTGAGTCAAGAAGAGCTGAACAGATTAGCTGTTGTATTCAATAAACAAAAAATAGAAGTAAAGCAGGAAGGCATTTTGAATAATATTCAAATGCATTTTCCTAATGAGCCTGCAAGGCATAAATTATTGGATGTGGTAGGTGACCTAGCATTGGTAGGATACTCAATCAAGGCACATATCATTGCCAGCCGTCCTGGGCATGCATCGAATGTTGAGTTTGCACGCAGATTGAAGCAATTCATCAAGAAAAACAAGCACTTATCTGATGTACCACATTACGATCCAAATCAACAGGCCGTTTATGACATCACACATATAGAAAAAGCATTACCGCATAAATTCCCATTCTTATTGGTCGATAAGATCATAGAATTGAGCGATAACCATGTGGTGGGATTAAAAAATGTAACTTTCAACGAACACTTTTTTCAGGGGCACTTTCCTGGCAATCCGGTAATGCCGGGAGTTTTGCAAATAGAAGCATTAGCACAGGCTGGTGGTATATTGGCATTGAACAATTACATTGATCCACAGAATTACGATACTTATTTTATTAAGATAGACAAGGCACGTTTCAAGCATAAAGTAATACCGGGCGATACCTTAATTCTGAAATTAGAATTATTGAACCCAATACGTCGTGGTATATGCGAAATGCGGGGAACTGCATATGTAGGCAATAAACTCGTTACCGAAGCTGAATTGGTAGCACAAATCGTTAGAAAAGAAAAGAAATGATCCACCCTCTTACATACATCCATCCCGACGCTAAAATAGCGCCTAATGTAAAGATAGATCCGTTTACTACCGTACACAGAAATGTGGAAATAGGTGAAGGCACCTGGATCGGTTCTAATGTGACTATCATGGAAGGCGCTCGTATAGGAAAGAATTGTCGCATCTTTCCTAGTACAATTATCTCTGCTATACCGCAGGATCTGAAATTCAAAGGAGAGGATACTCTTACTGAAATAGGTGATAACTGTACCATACGTGAATGTGTTACCATCAATCGTGGTACTACAGATCGTAACAAAACTAAAATAGGCAATAATTGCCTGATCATGGCCTATTCGCATATAGCACATGATTGCGAAATTGGTAATTATTGTATTTTCTCGAATAACACGACATTAGCGGGTCATATTATAGTAGGTGACCATGTAGTCTTGGCAGGGCTTACAGCAGTACAACAGTTTGTTCGTATAGGCTCTTATTCTTTCGTAACAGGTGGATCATTAGTTCGAAAGGATGTACCACCATATGTAAAGGCAGCACGTGAACCATTATCATATGTAGGTGTTAATTCAATAGGCCTGAAACGCAGAGGTTATTCTATAGAAAAGATCAATCACATTCTCGATATATACCGCATTCTATATGTACGTGGATATAATACATCAAAAGCACTAAGCATTATTG
>JBAWXE010000075.1:0-13607 GCA_037144255.1 Bacteroidota bacterium
CTATATAGGTACTCCATATGAGTGTAGATAATGTAGAATCGAACTTGCAAATGATACCATCCTGATTGCCTTGCAGGCTGGTCTGAATGGCATTAGAGGTGGTAGGGAAGTCGGCAGACTGAGTAGAACCTGTTATGTATATCTGTCCTTCTTTGTCTACTATCACTTCACTTCTGGCATCATCACCGTAGTTGTGTTTCAGGTGTCCATATATTATCTCTGTAGAGTCAAAATTGACACCATCTGCCTGACTACCACCTAAATAGGTAGAACCCAATAATGCTGTACCTGTTGAGTTGAGTTTAGTGATCAAGATATCGTAATCTCCATTCAGGCTTACATCATATGCACCCGCAGTAACTGGGTAATCGGGCGAATTGGTACGACCCGCAATGATCAGATTATTGAAAGCATCTACTATCATGCTATGTGGGCGCTCATTCATACTGCCACCAATATAGGTAGCATAGATGCGGTTAGTACCATTGGGATTATACTTGATGATGGCTATATCACTTCCATATTGAGTTCCCGAAGCCCCGGGGCCACCTGCATAGTTTATCTGAAAGGCACCTGTACTTACAGGAAAGCCAGGACCGTGTGCAATGCCACCGGCAAAGAAATCACCTTGTTCATCATATGTAGCTGTGAATCCCCAGTTATCAGCAGTAGAGCCGGTAAAAGTGGCGAATACAACGGTGGGGTCTATCACCAATGTTTGTGTAGCATCATAGCCACTAGGGAAGCTATAAGAAACTTGTGAGCCCCTTAATGAATATGAGCATACTACCTGTACTTTGTTACCATTGATATACTGATAAGCATATGGGCTCATTTCTTGAACATCGCCTACAGAGGTAGCTATAATAAGGCTACCATCTTTGATAGACAGTTTATCGGCTCCGTTGAATTGCAGTTTCAATTGTTGTACATCAGTACCGGGTTGTACTATGAACTCATATTCCATATTACCTCTTTGAGATGAGATATGCATATCAATACCTTTATAGAGGTGTTTGTAATCCATTTCCATAAAAGGATGAATACCACTCTTCCATCTGTTAGGGTCTTTGCCCAGAAAATAATTGAAGTATGAAGATTCTTCTTTGCTACCAACTATCTCAGGCATAAGTGCACCTGAAAAACTCATTTTATAAGCATGGTACTTAAGTACAGGAGGGTTCATTACTTGTCCATGTTCATAACCATCTATACGGCCATCATTTGATGGATCGCCTATGAGGTAAGTGATACCATCATTTTGCAGAAATATATCGCTTTTACCAGTCATAGCTTTATAGCGGAAGGGTCCATCCCATTGACCTCTGTTCTCTATAAACTCTATAGGCGACTGTGCGTATGATGCAGTAGCTATTGTAAATAGAGCAGCCAATAAACGGAGTGACTTATTATATTCCATATGATAAATTGTAATGAATAGATAATATTCGTACAAGTAAATTTAATAAATTTAGCTATATGATCTGTCATTACTTTATATCAAAGCGGAATATAAGGTGCCGGTATGAAAGAATACATGACTAGGCTTTGTTCGATCTAGGTTTTCTAAGCCAAGAATCGAGTAAAACCAGACCCAATAGCACATTGATGAGGATCAAAATATTCAGGAACCTGTTATTAAGTATGGCGACTAGTTTCAGATCTTTGATATTGAAGGGTAGGGCAGGGTTGCTGATACCATTGCTATAATCTGTAACAGATAGTGCGTATATGGTAGTTCCTGCAATTAGGAGGATGAAGAAGGCAGCTATGCCTTTTACAATATTTCGGTTAATATAAGTTTTGGTGGCCGGGGCAATATCTGTATGCACAATGACATCCATTACATTCTTAGTAAAACGCATGGAAGGCATGTCAGGCTCGCAATGCTGTGCTATCCTCTTATGAAATGCAGCTATCTCTGTATGACGTTGTTGCCATTGGGCATTGGTGACTATGAGATCGGCTATGCGAGCCATAGAAGACGCATCGCAGCTAGCATCCAGATACTCCCAAATTTGCAGGTCTATATCCTCAATATTTTCCATATCACGGTGTTCTTATAATAAAGTTAATGAATGTTATGCTTATTAATTATTGTAGTTCATTTAAATAATGAGGTTCTAGTATTTCTTTTAGCTTTTGTCGGGCACGAAAGAGGCGTACCTTAACGAGATTGGGAGTAATACCCATTATCATAGCTATTTCTTCCAACGACTGTTCTGATAAATAGAATAGTGTAATTACCTCTGAATCAGTTTCCGATAACTTGCTAATTGCATTATCCAAGAGATGTTTTTGGTTTTTTAGCTCCAAACGGTCACATGGACGATCAGCGCCATGTCTTTCAGCAGCCAGCTGTAATTGTTCATCGCCAGGGAGGGCGGTATTATTCTTGTTCTTTCTCAATTGAGAAAGGCAAGTAGTGTGTACTATAGTATATAGCCAAGTACTGAACTTGCTAGCACCTTTAAAATCGGCTAAATAACGGTAAGCTTTTACAAATACATCTTGAGCCATCTCTTCGGCCAGTTCGCGGTCATCTACATAGCGCATAGCCAGAGTGAAAACATATGACTGATATCGCTCTACAAGCACAGTATAAGCCTGTTGCCTGCCTTGCAATACCATTTGTATCACTGCCATATCATCTTCCTGTCGCTGCATGTAATGAGATAAGACGCTATAATGTATATTTAGGTTACAACAGGTTTCTTGAAAAATACTACAAAAGATCTGTAACCTGATAACATAGGGTGTAGTCTTAGTTAGTGTACAAAGTTGGTCAACTATTACAACATACTATATTTAACAACTAAAAATCAATAAAATGGGTGCTGAAGCATTAATACCGATAATAACAAGTGTTGCTATGTTTGCCATGATATTTGGCATAGTCTATTTACGTAACAAGGAGAATATGTCCCTGATAGAAAGGGGCATCAATCCGAGACAAAACCATGGTGGGCCAAGACCATATCTGTATCTTAAATATGGATTGCTAATGTGTGGTGCAGGTATAGGGCTACTGATAGCCATGTTTGTAGATATCAATATGCCAATAAGAGCTGTAACACAAGGTGGACAAGCATATGTAAAAGATAACCCTGCTATTTACTTTGCGATGATATCCATATTTGGAGGACTGGGGCTAGTAATATCTTACTATATAGAAAAGAAAGAGTTGCAGAAAAGGAAAGATAATTAAAACGCTTATCGATAAGCACGCAGTATAATAATAACCCACCAATAAGAAGATGGTGGGTTATCATTTTTTATATCTTTATGTACAATGAAATATCTGTTGTCAATAAGTGCTTTATTGTGTATGCTATTGCTTGTGAGTTATTGTCCTAAAGGAGATAATAAACTAGCAGAAGAACAGTACCTGAACTATATGGTAGCTATACAGAACTATTCATCGTTCAATTACTTTACAGTAGTAAAAGTGAAGAACTTAAATACGGGTGAGGTGAAAGAAATATGTACTTATGGATCTGCTGTAATTGGCTCACTGAGCTATGAGCTAAATAGTAAGCCTCATAGTAATGTAGTGCAAAATGTTTTTGAAATTGCAGGAGGGCGACATAACAGGTACTTTGAACTGAAAAATAAGCAAGCACTAGATAATATATCGTTCAATAGCTACAATACCCAAGCTCTGGTTGCTATCAAAAAGGAATATAATTTTGATAAGATCGGCGATACCATCAAAAAAGATAAAAAGTATTCTATACGATTGCCAATGAATAAGAAGCTAGCATTTGCTCATGCATTATTCAACAAGGGCTACTTATCCGGAGAGAATAACCGACCAGATGGTATACTGTACTATGTGGACAGAACCAAAGAGGGGTATTAGATTACATCATCTCCTTGACCAAAGTACCCAATTTCTTCAAAGCTTTATCAATCTGAGGTGTCCAGGTCATACCATAGCTGAGGCGCATACAATTGTGGTAACGATCTTGTAAGCTAAACATAGTGCCGGGAGCAATACTAATCTTATGCAACATGGCCTCCTGATACAAATGATAAGTATCAATCTTCTTGTTCAATTCGGCCCATAGGATAAAGCCACCTTTGGGATTAGTGAGTTTTACACCCTCAGGAAAATATTCACCAATAGCACGAGTGAAATGCAGACTATTGGCGTGTAGGGTTTGGCGTAACTTTCTAAGATGATGCTCGTAACGGCCTGTAGCTAGGAAGTTAGCAATTGCTTCCTGCTGAATGGTAGCAGATGTTATACTGTTGTAAAGTTTAAGTTGTTTTATCTGATCCATGTACTTGCCGGGTGCTACCCATCCTACTCGATAGCCAGGTGCCAATGTTTTAGAGATAGAGCTACACCATAGTACATTGCCCTCTTCATCAAAGCTTTTACAAGTGCGAGGTCTTTTCTTTCCAAAGTACACATCACCATAGAGGTCGTCCTCTATCAATGGTACACCATTCTTTGATAAAAGTTTTACCATAGCCTCTTTTTGCTCATCAGGCATACAGTAACCGAGCGGGTTGCTAAAATTGGTGACCAAGAAACATGCCTTGATAGTGTGTTTCTGCAGTGCTTTTTTTACATCATCAGGGTCTACGCCGGTATCAGGGTCGGTAGGGAGTTCTAATACCTTGAGTCCCAAGTTTTTAGCATATCGGAGTACTCCAAAATATACAGGGCTTTCTACAGCAATTGTATCACCGGGTTTGGTAAGAGCCATGAGGCAATAGGCAATAGCATTCATACAGCCGGCAGTAGTGATGAGGTCGGCAGCTTGTAAGTGACCACCCCAATGAATAGACCATCGAGCGATCTGCCTACGCAGAAATTCGTTTCCTTGTATTTGTTCGTAAGTGATACCATTAGCAGGTAGATCGCGCATGGCTTGCATCATGGCTTTGTTGAGTTTGGCAAGAGGTAAGATCTCAGGAGCAGGAACGCTGAGGGAGAAGCGCGTAACGCCCTGCATCGAAAAATCGTCGTAAACCTCGCCTATCATGGTTTCTACGTTCTTTGCCTTCACAGTTTGCAGAGGGTTGCTCTTGCCTATTTTTTTAGGGAATCGGGAAGGGTTGAAACTTACATAATAGCCTGACTGTGGACGAGATTCTATAAGTCCTTTACCTTCAAGGTAATAGTATGCCTGAAGGGTTGTGCTCATGCTAATACCATGTTCCTCGCTAAGCATGCGAACAGAAGGGAGTTTGTCACCAATATTGAGCACCTGGTCCATTATTTGTTGTTCAATTGTCTCAGCGATTTGCAGATATAGATGCCCATTTTTCTTCATCATCCCATTTTTTAATAAAATAAACTGTTATGGTCAAAAATATGAAAATTGTATCTGTATTGTTTTGATTTTTTTTTTGAATTTTGTTTTGTAATTAATTCTACCCCAAGGTTCTTCTATGAGTAAACAGGCAAAGGCGTACATGGCATTAGTATTTATCAGTATAGTATGGGGTACTACCTATCTGGGTATTCGGGTAGGTGCTATGCATTATCCTGCATTTCTTTTTGCCGGTGTGCGCCAAGTGAGTGCGGGTATCATACTGATGAGTATTGCATTACTTATTAGTAGGCAATATGATGTTAGCAGAAAGAATGTAGTACAACAAATGATAGTAGGGTTCATGCTTATAACAATGGGTAATGGACTAGTGACATGGGGAGAAAAGTATGTACCTAGTGGTATAGCAGCACTTATCTGCTCAATGATGCCTATATGTGCAGTGATCATCAATTTGAGTTCTTCTAAGAAAGAGCATTTCAATTTGATGATAGGTATAGGTATGTTATTGGGGTTTGCAGGAGTAGGACTGATATTCAAAGACAATCTGGCCGATCTGGCTAATAAGTCTTATTTGTTAGGTATCATTTGTGTATTCACTGCTACTTTCTTCTGGTCATTAGGTAGTATACGAAATAAAAAGAGTGTTGCCCCGATCAATGCGATACTGAATTCAGGTATGCAATTGTTCTTTGGAGGAGTATTCCTATTATTATTCAGCCCCGTAGTAGATACCTATAAAGATATGGTGCTATGGCAACCAGAGGCATTGATGGCATTAGTATATCTTATCATATTCGGGTCGGTACTGGCATATGCAGCTTATATGTTTGCGCTTAGTGAATTGCCTGTGGGTGTAGTGACACTTTATGCATATATCAATCCGTTGGTAGCTGTATTAGTCGGGTATTTGGTATTACATGAACAGCTAACATGGTATACGGCATTGGCCATCACCACTATAATAGTAGGTGTATTTTTTGTAAACAAAGGATATAGAAAGGCACATAAATCAATATTAGAAAAGGAATTATTACTTAAACCAATCATTTCAATGCCAGAATCGGCACAATCAGAATAGACTATAACTACTTATATGGAATACACTATCTCAATTACATCGCAAGCTGAAAGGTCTGTAACAGACACAAAATTGACACCATTTGGTAAACAACCAACGGAACATATGTTCATTGCGGAGTATCGCGATGGAGAATGGCATGAGGCGAGAATAATACCGTTCTGTGATCTGGTACTGAGTCCATTTGCCTTATGTCTACATTATGGACAGACTGTTTTTGAAGGTTTGAAAGCCTTTACGATGGAAGATGGCAGTATCAATATATTTAGACCTGATAAGCACTATGAGCGTTTTCAGAAATCATTGCAACGCATGTGTATGCCACATGTTCCTAAAGGTCTGTTTATGGAAGCGTTGCACCAATTAGTGCAACTGGATGCTAGCTGGGTACCCACAGAAGCTGATGGATCCTTGTATATTAGACCATTTATGATCGCTACAGAGCCACGTATAGGGGTGAAGATAGGAGAGGAGTTCTTGTTTATGATAGTTTGTAGTCCGGCTTACCAATATTATGCCAATCCGCTGAAAGTAAAAGTGGAAACACATTTTGTAAGAGCAGCTGAGGGCGGAACAGGTGCAGCAAAATGTGGAGGTAATTATGGAGGTGCATTCTATCCTACACAATTAGCCAAAGAAGCAGGATATGACCAAGTGTTATGGACAGATTCAAAAACACATGAGTATTTTGAAGAATCGGGTACTATGAACCTGATGTTCTATCTTAACAATAAATTGATAACACCACCACTGTCTGGTACTATACTTGATGGAGTAACAAGAGATTCAATGTTGACACTGGCAGTGGAACTGGGGATAGAAACAGAAGTGCGCCCGGTGAGCCACAGAGAAATACAGGAAGCATTAGAAAGTGGCGTAAGAGTAGAGGCTTTTGGTGCGGGAACAGCGGCAGTAGTGGCACCGATAGAGACCATAGCTATAGGTGATAAGCACTACACATGCTATATAGGGCCAGATGCAACTATGTATAAACTGCAAAAAGCATTGTTGAATATTCGTAAGGGCATCAGCCCGGATAATTATAACTGGAATTATATAGTATAATATATGCAGCCCGTAACTCTGGAATATAAAGGATATATAGTGACTACTGATAAGTCGACTATGAAACTCGATGATATACATCGATGGTTGACTACAGAGGCATATTGGTCTAAACAGATACCTTATGAAACAGTAAAAATAGCCTTTGAAAATTCATTCTGTATAGGTGTACTACATAAGGATCAGCAAATAGGCTATGCCAGATTTGTTACAGACTATGCATCCTTTGCTTATCTGGCAGATGTATATGTAGAGGAAACACATAGAGGTATTGGGCTGAGCAAAAAGATGTTGGAAGTGCTGATGAATGAGTATTGGGTGAAAAAACTACGTCGTATCATGCTGGCAACGATAGGAGCTCATGGCCTTTATCAACAATATGGCTTTACTGCTCCAAAATTTCCGGACAGACTAATGGAGATAACAAGAGCAGGCATATATGGAGATGCCAGCAACCCCTGTAAGTAATCAAATGTACTACTATGAGTGCTTTACCATATTTACATAGTGCCCAAAGGCAATTTCTCTACTATAAAGCATTGGGAGAAAAAGCTATAGAACAGGTGAGAGATGAACAATTGTTTTGGCATGCCAATGAAGAAAGTAATAGTATAGCTACTATTGTAAAGCATTTACGTGGCAATATGCTAAGCCGGTGGACAGATTTTCTAACTACAGACGGAGAGAAACCGAACAGAGAGCGTGATAGTGAATTCGAACAAGAACAGAAAGCCAGAGCCACCATATTACTACAATGGAATGAGGGTTGGGATTGTTTGTTCAAAGCATTGGACAGCATTATAGATGCAGATCTGGGACGTATCATATACATCAGGAATGAGGGACATTCTGTATTAGAAGCAATCAACAGACAAATAGCTCATTATTCTTACCATGTAGGGCAAATGGTGTATATAGCTAAGATATGTGTTAATGAAAAATGGAAAAGTTTATCCATACCACGAAATAAGTCAAGCGAGTTTAACCATGATAAATTCATGCAAGAAAAGCAGCGAAAGCACTTTACTGACGATCTACTGAACAAAGAATAATTGTTTTATTTACTATTAGCAGCGTTGAAATAGATCGGGATTATGGTATGCTTTTTAATTGGCTTTTCGTTATCCAGTGCCGGTTTCCATGAAGGCAATCCGTTCACGATTCTTAGTGCTTAAGCATCTAGTAACGGAGCAGCACTTTTGACGATCTTAGGGTCGTGTATCTTGCCATTTTCATCTATCAGTACTTTTACTTTCACTAGACCTTGAATGTGATTTTTCTTTGCTTCGGCAGGGTAGTTCATTGTCTCTTGTATGTACAATCTCAAATTGCCGTTGAATTGAGGTATAGTATCAGTATTATTTTCCTCCAGTTTGAAACTAATAGGTAAAGTGAAATATACGGAGACTGGTTTCCCTTGTTGATGGCCCGGTTTCCAAGCAGGCATATTATTCACTACACGTAATGCCTCACTATCAAGAGAAGGGAATACAGAGAGGACAATGGTAGCATTTCTTATATTACCACTATCGTTTACTACAAATTTCACTATTACTTTCCCTTGTATGTTATTTGCTACAGCATCTTCAGGATATTTGATATTTTCTCGTAGATAGTTTGAGAGTGCATTCTGGTTACCCGGGAAAACAGGCATTTGTTCTACATAGGTGAATGTTTGGGGATTGGTATTAGGAGCTAATGAATTTTTTCTTGTTTGTGCATAGGATGTGCCGGTGCCAATAAATACTACAGAAAATATTACTAATACAACATACTTCATATGAATAGGTTGAAGGATGAAACAAACTGTAAGAACTATTTATAAAGATATAGACTATTTATAAGAAAGTAAATACTTGTAAAATAGGTAAAGTGTCAAATCATTATGACAAAATGAGCCCAATATTCACTAGATAAGATATTTAAGTAATTGCAGGTGAGCTTCTTTTTTTTCTTTTCTAAGGCGAATAGCTGTATGTGTGAAATACTGATGATTTTGAAGGAAACGAATCTGTAGGTTATTCCACTCGTCTTGATTATGGATAATGCCATATACTTTCAGTTCGTTAAACAGTTTGTTACCTATAGTGAAAAAATCATCACGACCTAAATAGTCTAGATCAGAATCGCACATTATCTGTTCTAAGAGATTCTTTGGTAATTGGGGCAAGCGAGTGGCCATAATCATACCACAAATGGTACTTATCTGCTCGTTTGTATATTCAAAATCAGGCAAACATTCGCGGGCTATATCGCATGAGATGCTTTCGTGTTCTTTCTGTTGGATGATGAAGCCTGAGTCGTGAAATAATACAGCAGTAAGTAATAGAAGTCTATCATCACCGGAAATGCCTTCATAATCTGCGATTGTTTCAGCAGCAGCATACACATCTTTTATGTGCTCTGTACTGTGATAAGTAAGATGTTCCGGTAATTCTCTTTTTAGTTTCTCTAAAATGAATTCCCTTGCTTGCTCAAACTTCATGGTCTGAAATTGATGGTATGTAAATATAAACTTTAGAATTTATTTATTAATAATTTTATTTATTTAAAAAATTGTATTTTTAATAAGATGAGACTGAAGCAAATGAAAGGGATAGTGTTATGTGTAGGGTTACTAACTACATGGTATGCCAATGGGCAAAAGGAAGGTGATAAACGAATAGATTCATTATTGCAAGAACTACCAAAGGCTATTGAAGATACTAATAAAGTAAGGTTATTAAATGATCTGTCTTTTACGTACCATAATATAAATCCGTATGAAGGGCTAAAATATGGGGAGCAGTGCCTCACACTAGCAACAAAGATCAATTGGAAAGAAGGGATAGCAATTGGTAATAGTTGTATTGGTGCTAATTACCACAGGAAATCAGAGTATCTGAAAGCACTGGAATATGAATTCAATGCTATGACCATATACCAGAGTCTGGATATGAAAACAGGGATTGCATCAGAGTCTATTAATGTAGGGAATGTATATAGTGATCAAGGCAATCATGCAAAAGCACTAGAGTATTATATCAAAGCATTGACCATCTACGAGCAGACAGGAAATAAACGTTCTATAGCATCAGTAGACATCAATATTGGTAATGTATACAATGATGAAGGCAATTATAACAGAGCATTATCATACTATCAGAAAGCATTCGATGCCAATCAATCATTGGGTTATGAAAAGGGTATAGCAGATAACGAAGTGAACATAGGAAATGTGTATAATAACCAAAGCAAATATGCAGATGCATTGTCTTATTATTTAAAGGCACTCAAAAGTATGGAGCATTTAGGCGATAAGAACTCGATAGCTATCATAATTGGCAATATAGGTAATGTGTACAATAATGAAAGTAACTATGCAAAAGCATTAGAGTATTATAATAAAGCACAGAAGATCAATGAGGAATTGGAGAATAAGAAGGGAATAGCTGTACTGTTGGGCCAAATAGGTAGTGCGTACTTAGGAATGGCCGGTGACCCTAAAAGTAAAGTAACTATCAGAAGGCCTGTAGCCTTGCATAAAGCCATTGATTATTTCAATAAAGCTATTGAACAGGATAAATCCATCGGTAGCCTGAAGTATATACAACTGAATTACAAACAATTATCAATAGCCCAAGAAATGCTAGGAGATAATAAGGCTGCATTGAATAGCTATAAACAATATGTTTTTTGGAAAGACTCGGTTTTTTCACAAAGAAATTCAGAGAAGATAGCCAATATCATAGCTCAGCGTAAAATAGATGTAATGGATAAGGAGCTGATGATACAAAAGCTGGAGGTGGATAAAAAACGAAATGAAAGAATATTCTTTATTATAGGTCTTGGGTTGTTATTGGCTGTGATATTGGTTATTGCTAAAGAAAGAAAAAAGTCTGAATTGTTATTACTAAATATTTTACCCGAGAAAATTGCAGCTCGACTTAAGAATAAGGAACATCCGATAGCAGATAAATTTGAGGCTGCGTCAATTATTTTTATTGACATTGCGAATTTTACGGGATTTTCTGAAAAACGTGACCCTAAAGAAACAGTAGATATGCTGAATGATATATTTACACGTTTTGACATGCTGGCAGAGAAGCATGGTTTGGAAAAGATCAAGACAATAGGCGATTGTTATATGGCTGTATGTGGTATACCGGAGCCTCATGCCGGGCACTCTGATGCTACTGCGCTGATGGCATTGGATGTGAAAAGAACAATGGGTAAATATAAATCGCTTGATGGTACACCTATATTATTTAGAATAGGGCTGGATTGTGGACCTGTGGTAGCCGGAGTCATTGGGAAAAAGAAATTCATTTATGATCTGTGGGGTGATCCAGTGAATTCTGCCAGTCGTATGGAAGGATCAGGGGTGGCCGGAGAGGTACATTGTAGCGATAGATTTAAAAATAGCCTAAAAGGTACCTATACATTTGTAAGTAGAGGAGAATTAGAGATTAAAGGAAAAGGAATGATGCGTACCTGGTTATTGCATGCATCATAGTTTTTCTATGCACTATTTAGCATAATTGCCTAAAGGGTTTATTTTTGCGGTCTCATTTTGTAATATGACTACTGAACGTGAAGCTAAAATAAACCGTGTACTCAATCATCGTCAGCCCGACCTGACCATAGTGATGGAAAATGTACATGATCCTCATAACATAGCTGCTGTAATGCGCACATGTGATGCTGTTGGTATACAAGAGATCTTTGTATTGAATACTCAGATAAGTACACACAAGAAGTTTGGTAAGAAGAGCTCTGCCAGTGCAGCAGGTTGGCTTACCATACACCAGTTTAACAATACAGATGCCTGTATTGCTGCTATCAGAAAGAAATATAGTAAGATATATGCTACACACTTAGGAGAGCATGCAGTGTCTTTGTATGAGCTAAAAATGACAGAGCCTGTGGCTCTTGTTTTTGGTAATGAACATGTGGGTGTTACCAAAGAATGCTTGGCTCATTGCGATGGTAATTTCATTATACCGCAAGTAGGGATGGTGCAATCGTTGAATATATCTGTAGCATGTGCAGTAACCTTGTATGAGGCTTTCCGCCAACGAATGCTGGCAGGTTACTATAGCGGAGAAAGAAGACTGCCCCAAGAGCAGTGGCAAACACTAGCTACCAATTGGGGGCTATACGGAGAAGAAGCATAAAAAAACAGCCACTACATTGTAGTGGCTGTTTTGTATTGTTATAGTTCATACTAATTGCCTAAGTAAGATTTGAGTAACTGACAACGGCTGGCAGTACGCAATTTTGTAATTGCTTTATCCTTTATCTGGCGAACACGTTCGCGAGTAAGAGAGAATTTCTCACCGATGTCTTCTAAGCTCATAGGGTGTTCTACTCCAATACCGAAATATAATTTTATCACATCACGTTGACGATCTGTAAGAGTACTTAAAGAACGCTCAATTTCGCAACGTAAAGAATCATGATGTTCCAGTTCAATATCTGCTGCATCTGAGTTAGGGTTTTCCAGAATATCCAGTAGTGTATTATCTTCACTGTCTACGAAAGGTGCGTCAACAGATACGTGACGAGCTGCAACACCTAATGTGGTTTCTACTTCTTCAGTGCCTATTTCCAGTAATTCTGCCAGTTCTTCGGTCGATGGTTCGCGTTCGTATTCTTGTTCCAGTTGAGAGTAAGCTTTACTGATCTTGTTAGATAAGCCTACTTTATTTAATGGCAAACGAACGATACGAGATTGTTCCGCTAATGCCTGAAGAATAGATTGACGAATCCACCAAACTGCATAAGAGATAAATTTAAAACCACGTGTTTCATCAAAACGTTGTGCAGCTTTAATAAGACCTAAGTTACCTTCATTGATCAGATCACTAAGAGAGAGACCTTGGTTTTGATATTGCTTAGCAACAGAAACTACGAATCGGAGATTTGCCTTGGTTAGCTTTTCAAGAGCTCGTTGATCACCTTGTTTGATACGGATGGCAAGTTGCACTTCTTCTTCAGGAGTAATCAGGTCAACCTTACCTATTTCCTGAAGATATTTTTCAAGAGATTGGCTTTCTCGGTTGGTAATTGATTTCGTGATCTTTAGCTGACGCATGGACATAGGCTAACAATATTTGTTTGAAACTCAGAGGTTAGTAATGAATAATCGATGTTCAGTATTACAATTATGTGGCAATTCTAAGGTTACTGAC
>JBAWXE010000076.1:0-13365 GCA_037144255.1 Bacteroidota bacterium
ATAGGGCTATATGATATACCGAGAGGTATGTACCTGCTGGAACTGACAGATGCAGAAGGTGCAAGGGCTGTAACAAGGCTGCTGAAGGAGTAGGGATACCTAACTATGACAGGTGCCAACGCCCAGAGTGCTCAATGGGGAGAAGGACGATGGCAGCAATACAGAAATACAGCATGAACCCCACATCATTTTTAGTAGACTGTGCTGAAATTAACGACCAAGTGCATGGACTAGACCTACATCTTCATATTGCCAGAAATGAGGTAGACTCTGCTACCTATGGGCAACTCAGATGGATAGGACAATACCAGCTATGGGAGGCCATGATGGGCGATAGTACATTGGCAGATAGCAGTGATGTATTAGCTGATTTTCAAAGTATAGCAACCGGTACCAGATATGCCCATATATGGGGTATTGATACGGCATTGAGTGCGGGTAATGATAGTGCAGCTATGGCAATGCTGAATGATACTACGGCTTTTACAGCACCTACAGGCTGGATAGTAGACAGCAGTAATGGAGTTGCCATAACAGATGATAGTGAAGCCAATAATATTGTGGCTAATTACCTGATGTATTACAATATCTACCTGCATTATATACATGGCGTTATGACGGATACTGATACCGCCTATATAGCCGGTATGGCCTATCTATGCCCCATGCACGACGGTATGGTAGTGTATCAGGCAAGAGCTTTGTACCGTGTGCTGCTGGATACTCTAGTGGTGTTTAATGATGATAGCCTGTGCACAGCTTATCTGCCAAGGCATGGTAATAACAATAACCCGCATAGCCCTATATATGGTACCAGTAAGAAGCTATCTGATGCACAATCCACACAGGCATACAATTTGTATCCTAACCCTAATGATGGTAATATCAGCATTATACAACGTGTAGCAGATATAGACCCTGTGCATGTGGTAATATATAATAGCATAGGGCAAAGTGTGTATACAGGCAGTTTGCTATTTACCAGTTACAAATCATCTGTGCAATTAGGTAGTATTAGCAGCGGTGTGTATCTAATGTCAATTACTGATACCAAAGGCAATAATTTTCACCTTAAATTTGTAGTACGTTAATATGAAAAGAATCATCAGCATATTATTACTTCAATTGACTTGTGCATCTGTGTATGCACAAGTCAATTTAGTTCGTAATCCTAGTTTTGAACAACATACTCAATGTCCAAATGCTTTTGATCAAATTCAATTTGCAAATTATTGGTCTTCAATAGATACTATAGATATTGATCCTATATGCTCACCAGAGTATTGCAATAAATGTGGTTCTGGGGTGGTAGCTATACCACAAGGTCAAAACTATTTTCAGTATCCTAGGAATGGTGATGGCATGATAGAAGTAATGATGTTTTACGATGAAATTGATATTCCACCACTTCCACAAGAGGCATATTTTAGGGATTATTTACAGGGTAAACTATATCAGCCGTTAGTTGCTGGGAAGCAGTATTGTGTTAGTTTTTATACTGTTTTGGAGGAGTCGTCGGATTATGCTATAGCTAATATAGGTGCATATCTACATGATGGTAATATAGACCATACAGATTCTGCTGGGTGTGATACACCTAAAACTGCCTATATACCTCAAGTAGAGAACACTACCATTATTTACGATACCCTGCATTGGGTGAAAGTAGAGGGTACATTGACCGCTATTGGCACAGAAAAATTCATTACCATAGGCAATTTTAGAGACAAAGCTCATACTAATTATGTGCCCTATATCAGCCTTTGTGGTTGTGGATGGTCATGGTATCTAATAGATGATGTAAGTGTAATAGCTAGTGATGCCATAGCATACGCTGGGCATGATACCATAATAGGGGTAGGAGATAGTGCCTATATAGGTCTGCATGATGAGGCCATGCCCTGCACATGGTATGTACAAGGCAATAGCACCCCTATAGATAGCGGTGGTGGTATATGGGTAAAGCCTACCACTACTACCAGCTATGTAGTAAAGCAAACACTATGTGGTGTATCTACTTACGATACAGTAAAAGTGATAGTATGGCCACAGGGTGTGGCAAATGTATATGGTGCTAATTATGCTAGGGTATATCCTAACCCTGCTACCGATAATGTTACATTCAGCTATGCCATACCTTATGTATCTAATAGCCTTGCACTCACTATTACAAACCTCATGGGGCAGGTAATACAGACTTTCTCACTTCCTGATAAGTCAGGGCAAGTACAATGGAATACTTCAGCCCTAGCTAATGGTTTGTACCTATACAAGCTCACAGACCAAAGCAATGTGCTACAGATTGGAAAGATTACTGTGCAGAGATAGGGTTAACCTCATATTGAAGTAACAGCCTCCTATATGGGGGCTGTTTTGCTTGTGTGTAATCTTCAATTTAGATGCCTTGATATCTGCCCTTACTAAATTTTATAGCAACTCGGAAAGAAATATTTTTTATTTTAAATTATTATTAATAATTTTAATTTATAAAATATCACCTTATGAAACAGCTACTTCATTCCTTCATCTGAAACACATTGCTTATGAATATATCCCTACATCTATTTCCCCAATAAATCATTAAGGCATTATTATATAGTTATAACAATGCATTGCTCTCCTGCAATTTTGGATTTACCCTTACCTGAAAACAATATTCAATTACTATCAACTATTATTTATGAAAACAATAGCGATAATAATTTCATTATGCCTATATGTAGTATTTGCAAATGCACAGTGTAGTACTACATGTAATGAATTAGTACCAAACGGAAGTTTTGAATTAGTAGACCCGGACTATGTAGCACATTGTGGAGTTATTCCACAAATGTCATTAACTCCTATACCTCCACTTGTATATGATTGTACATCTACAGGCCCATATTGGATAATGAATTGCTGGCAAATGGGAGTTGGTGAACCATGGTTGAATTTACTAGGATGTGGTTGTTCAATAATGACAAATGTACATCCACTGAGTAATACATCAAATCAACGTTCCTTAATTGTAACAAGTATAGGCGGTGGTGGTAATCTTTCATCGATAGGCCCACAGGTATTACTTAGTGATATCATACAGCCATATACTGATTACACCATCAGTTTTTGGGCAAGGTCTGATTATCTGGTCAATATGACAGATACTGTCCCAGAGTCCAATCCAAAATCCGCTATTGAATTTGGTCTAAGTGATGGAGCAATTATGCCCTATCTATCAGGGTATATTTTTTTAGATAGTACACCAGTTGCAGAACCCGGAGGCTGGCTTTCATTTCATGACGCAATGATTCCCATAACATTTAATGATTTAAGCGGAACACCTCGTTCATATTTTGAAATTAAAACTGACCAAACTGATGATTTATGGCGATTTTATACTCAGACTTTTAATGTGGGCGCAGGGGGTGGAATGAGTTTGAATAATTTTATTATGCTTAATGGAGACCATATTTTATATCCTAATGAGGATATGACTCGGTTATGGAGAGGAAGAATTACAGTGGATGAAATACGCATTAAACCCACCAATGTATCATGTTCCTTTACACCACCTGCACAGTTAGGTACTTGCTATGGTCCAATAGACCTCAGTCAATATTTGAGTGTGCCGGGTGGTACTTTTAATATCGATCCAGCCTATGTACCGGCATTACCTGCAACATCTCCTTTAATTGGAAGTATTTTTCATCCATCTAACGCTGCCATTACACCTTTACCTGCATTAGTAACATTTTCTTACACTTATTCTATAAGTGGATGTACCGACACCACTTATGCGCAGATATTAATTATTTCAGGGGCAAATCCAATTTTAAGCTCCAGTTCTACCTCACCAATATGTTATGGGCAATCTGTTATCCTAACTGCAACTAGTACAGATACAAATGTGAGATATGTATGGGATCCCAATATAGGTACAGGTGCAGTTGCTTGTAGTACATGTAGCACAACATTTGCTATACCTACAAGTGCTACCAATTATCATGTTATTTGTATAGATACACTGACCAATTGTAGTGCGACAATGACGAATTCTGTGAATATAAATCCAGTTCCTCATATAGATGTTTATTCAACTGACCCAACAACTTGTACTGATACCAATGGTACAATTACTGTTCATACAACATCTCCAAATACACCTAATACTAGTTACATATTACATTATACATATCTCGGTATTGGTCATGACAGTATGGTTACTACAGATTCATATGGAGATATCATTTTAGATTCACTCTCTTCTGTTACTTATATCAATATTTATATAACAGATAACAATGGCTGTAGTTCTTCTCAATACTCAGTTTCATTGAGTTTTCCACTGGCTCCTAGTTTTGGGTATATAGCATCCACCAATCCTTCTACTTGTTTAGGAACAAATGGTTCTATCAAGCTTTGGAGTTTTAGCACATCTCCTTTTACTTATAAGGTAAAGTACCAATTAAATGGGGTTTGGGATTCTGTCATAGCCCTTTTAGCAAGTGGTGTGCCTATTGCTTTGACCCTCACTGGACTAAGTGAAGGTTCATACAGTAATGTCACAGTAACTAACGAAAATACTAATTGCACTTCAGCTCCATGGCCTACTCCAATAGTACTCTCTGACCCTACAGCGCCTACAATTTCCTCAACAACAGTAACAAACCCAACAAGCTGTGGAGGAACAGGTCATGTGACAATTCATGGAACTATGCCTAACTCGCCATATTCTGTATTTTATAAAAAGGATGGAGTATGGCATACGATTACAACATTATATTCAAGTGGGAGCCAAATTGATATTTCCACATTCACCTCAGGTGTTTATGATAGTTTTTACATTGTTAGTTTAAACTGTTACTCCGATACTCTGAGTAGCCCGTTTAATTTAAATGACCCTATACCGCCCCATATTTCCGGTGATAGCAGTTACGCTCCAACGACATGTAATGGCACTGATGGTAGCATCATTCTTTATGGATTGAGTAATAGTACTCCATATCAGTTACTATATAGAAAGAATGGCACTACAATTGGACCCTTAAGTATAACTACCACTTATACTGGCAGTTATACAATAAATGGACTAGGGTTTGGAATTTTTGATAGTATTAGAGTCATAGCAACAAATAGCTGTATCTCAAATTCCGTAGGGCCCGATACGCTATCAGACCCGCCAACGCCTTCATTAACTATTTCATCAACCAATAATCCTGTTAATTGTAATGATACAGGTTCTATTGAGCTTTTAGTTGATATACCTAATGTCAATTATTTAGTTAGTTATAATCTGAACTATATAACTTATCCGATAAGTATTCCGGCAATAGGCGACATTATACACATACCTAATTTATATGCAGGTGTTTATAGTGATATTTTCGTTACTGTTGTAAGCACCAATTGTACCTCAACATCTGTAGGTCCTGATGCATTAAATGACCCAATTGCTCCCTATATCAGTGATACATCTCATTACAATACTGCTTCTTGTGGTTCAGCTGATGGCAGCATAATACTATATGGTCTGACTGCTGATTCTCCATATGCTGTTCATTATATAATAAACAACACTTCAACAGTTGATACTATTTTATTTGCTAATTCTTCAGGTAATATCATAATTGCAAATTTAGGAGTTGGTCTTTATGATGATATCAATGTGAAAACACATCATTGTTTAAGCAATACAGTAGGGCCTATCTCTATTTTAAATGCAGACCTACCTATCATTTACTTTGTAACTACGCATAATCCTGATTCATGTGGGGTCAATAATGGCAGTATCACACTTCATACAAATTTTCATGACAGTACATTCCAAGTGATATATGTTGAAAATGGAGGTACACCTAATACTGTTATTTTAACCTCCAATGCAGATTCTTTGATTACTATATCAGGATTAGGACCGGATACATTTTCTAATATTCATATTATCATTCATGGTTGCAATTTTTATTTTATGGGGACATTTATTTTGTCAGCACCGGCAGCTCCTGTTATAAGTAATCCATTTTATATCAACCCTACAGCCTGTGGCTCATCAAATGGGTATATTGGTCTTCATATAGACCAAGCTTATGCCCCATTTACAGTTTATTATACACAGTTGGGAGTTGGAGATACATCACTTTTATTGAATGCCTCAGCCGATAGTTTACTTACAATTTATGGTCTAGGCCCCGGCATCTACGATAGTTTTTACGTAACCAACATTCTCAATTGTCATTCAGATACATTGTTCATAGATATACACCTACTGCCTCCACCGAATCCTTTAGATAGTGTTGAACAGGATACTACTTATATTTGTGTAGGGGATACTTTATCTGTCAATGCTATGCCTGACCCTTCATTAACCTTCCATTGGGATGGCCCGGGTGGATTTAGCTCTGATTCGATTTTTGCAACAGCCTATCCTGCTACAGAAGCTATGAGTGGAGTATATACTCTTACTATCACAGACCCGCTTACAGGATGTGTATCATACGACTCTGCCTATGTATTAGTTAATCCACTACCATCTGTATCTGTATCGGCGTATCCAACATCTATACTATCAGGGAGTTTTACGACATTTTCAGCTACTGGAGCTGATACTTACGTCTGGACTCCCACAATTTCATGTTCCTCTCTGCCTTGTTCCACAGGTATTGCCTATGTCGATACATCTACTACATTTATTGTAACTGGTTATACTAATGGTTGTCCAAATACTAATACAGTAAGCATTACAACTACGCATACTACAAGATCATGTGTTGGAGGAATCAATACCTATAGTTTTCATGTGCCTGTTGGTTACATATATACTTTTAGTGTCAATTCTATTGGTAGTATTGTTGGTAGTTCAGATTCATCAGTAAGTATTCAATGGTTATTAATGGATACCGGCATCATAGCGATACACGAGACCTCTGGGGGAACTACCACTATAATACATGATACTGTCATAGTATATCCTGTATCACAACCAAACATCACAGCTGATGTACAGGTGGCTTGTGTCCCTCAAGGATATAATTCCGACCCTCCCGCACTATCTGACACTGCATGTATTTTTGTATGTCCCGGCAGTACAGTCACCTATACTGCTACAGGAGATTCTTTTGATGCATTCGGATGGAGCGTGGTTGGAGCTTCCTCATATTATGCTTCAGGGAATACATGCACAGTAACTTGGCAGAATTATTCAATAGGTGGTAGTGGTGCTATTATGCTTTATGATACCACTTTAGGAGGATGTGTAGTGACAAGTATCAAGTGTGTTCAATTCCTTCAACCACCTTTAGATTCTTTTGGAGTTCAGTTAAATGGACTTGTTTTTGACAGTATAGAAGTCTGTGACAGCACATTAGTTTCTTTCATAGACTTTTCTGTTCCACCTTTTGGTTCATCAATCAATTCATGGCAATGGGATTTCGGAGATGGCCATAGCGCTAGTACCGGAGGTTCTGCTAACCATCAATATAATACTCCCGGTACCTATACGGCAACACTCACAGTGACGAGCGTGTGTGGCTGTATTGCTACTAGACAAATGTTAGTGAAAGTTGATGACAGTAACGGAGTGAAAATTCATTGTCCTTCTGTAGTATGTGAATTGGATACTGTTACTTATAGTGTGGATGTTAGTTGTAGTTCTTATGGATGGAGCGTAGTTGGAGGAATTATTTTGGAGACGCCACCATTCAGCTCAATCATTCATGTCGTATGGAATTCAGTTGACTCTTTTTCTGGTTTCGGTTATGTCATTTTTGATGCCAGTAGCTGTAGTGTTTATTGTCCTGATATCTCCGCCGTAAGAGTTCCGGTTATCATGAGGCATGACACTATCACAGGGCCTTTCAGTATTTGTGAATATGGTGAGGGTTTATATAACCTGCCGATGTGGCCAACAACAGTTTTTAATTGGTATTTAGATACTACAGGTACTGGTGTTTCTGCAACAATTGAACGTACCGACCAACGAAATCAAATTCTAGTAAAAGTTACTAGCGCACCACTTGGAGGAACTATATTTCTTAAAGCAAATTATATAAACACACTCTTAGGATGTGGAGGGGCAACTGATAGTATACCTATCAAAATCACAGTGCCTGATACAATTATTGGCCCTTCAAAAGTATGCTTGAATACATCTGATACATTCAATTTGCTCAATGGCTCAACACCTCTTATTTGGCTACTCACAAGCCCTGATGGCACTTCTGATACATTATTTAACGCTACGCCTTATACACATACTTTCGATCAGATAGGTTTATATTCTTTATGGGTATTTGATACTTCTTATTGTTTGCCTACTCCATTTGTTATCAGAGTAGATTCTCTCCCTGCATCTCCGAGTAGTATATCCGGCCCTGCAATAATGTGTAAAGGAGTGCCTGTTACATATACAGCTGGCTCAATTGTAACAAACAGTTTATTTGCATGGACAGTAACGAATGGAATAGCTAATCAGATATATGGCACTTCTAATATTATTACATTTGATAATGATATGGGACCATTTTCCATAAAAGTAATTAGGGTAGATGGTATGGCTCCATTTTGTATTTCTGATACATTTACCCTTACTGTAGATACCCTTACTGTTATAGCTCAGGTAACTGGAACTGATACGATATGTCCAGCAAGTACTTATGCTTATAGCTCCACTTACCTAAATGGAGAAACCTACCATTGGAGTGTAGTGCCAACCACTGCTGGCAGTGTAAGTAGTGGTGATGGTACCGCACATTCACATATTTTATGGAACAATTCAGGTACAAGTTACCAGACAGCCAAGGTTGTAGTACAGATTCATAAGTGTATGAACGATTATTTTGATACCATGACTGTTCATATTAAAAGTATGCCCAATGGTTCCCTGTTTATAAAGGATACGGTATGTACAGGTGCGGTATGTATAGACTCAACTACACCATACCCGGGTGTGAGTTTTATCTGGTCTTTTGGTGACGGACATATAGTGTTCGATAACCACTATATCCAACGTCATACCTATAGCCTCAATGACAGTAATGCAGTAACACTTACCGCAACCGTACAAATCATAGGAGCTAATGGGTGTCCTGACACGATAATTGCGTCTCATAATACGTATGTACTGCCTGCCCCTATAGCATACGTTACACCTCCATCTCCAATAACATTTTGTACAAGTTATGATACGGCAAATGTCTTATATGCTACATTGCTTTCAGGATATACAACTGGTACACATTTTCAATGGTATAGAGATAGTATTGCACTTACGGATACCACTAACATGTATATTGTTACTCAACCTAATGTTGGAAATTACTATGTTGTAGCTACAGGCTCTTCAGGTTGTTGGGATACATCTAATCATATTTATGCCGATAGTTGTACTACGGCATATGGTTCCGGCTCAACAAATGATTCCATTTGCCATTTTTATCCAACATATTCTAATGTGTATGAAAGCTGTGGTAAGATTTTTGCTGAGTTCAGATTTGGCAGACCATTATTTTGGCATGCATGGGAAAATTATTTGAGCCCAATGACTGCTATAACTACAGACACTACAGCTGTTTTTTATCCTAATGTAGCAGGTCTGTATAATATCAGATATTATGCTACGGCCAAAATACCACTAGGCAGTATAGATACTTGCAGATTTGATTCTATTACTATGCATGTATTAGTGCCGTATATTGCACGTGTTAATCATGCTATTAGTTGTAGCAGTACACCCGGATTCTATCATGTAACGGTGTACGATAATTCCAGCTACTATCCTACCACACCTATTAATAACCGCACATTTATGGTAGATTCGAGCTATATATATTCTAATAGTAATGCCATATTTGATACCTTATTAGCTCCGGGCATGCACTATTTTTCAATCACTATTGGTAATACTTCGTTAGGTACGGAATGTTCTGCTACAGATAGTATATTATTACCTGAGTTACCGAATGCAACCTTTACTCGTTATCGAGATTCTACCTGTGTGAATTTAGTAGCAGTACATTTTACAGCTACATATATGGCTGGAATGAGCTATTTATGGGATTTTGGAGATGGACCAACTAATTCTGCTATTAATCCGTCAAAAGTTTACAGCAGTATAAATGATTTCCCAGTAATTCTAACTGTAACAAATGGGCTGGGGTGTTCTGATTATACTAACCAAAGTGTACAAGTTGTAGGGAACAGTTTGCATGGTCAAATTGATGTTTCGGCTAGTACTGAATGTTCTGGAGTTCCAATAACATTAACTTATGATAACCTTGCAACTTCTGGTTTTGGATATTTTCCAGATAGTTTTTATTGGATGCAAGGAATTGATACATTTACTATAAATAGTACTGGTACAGAGGACGTATCTTTATCTGGTGCTTATTGGGTTAATGTTACCAATAACTTTGGATGTTGGTTTTCAACACCTGTACATGCAGTAAACTTCTACCCAAGCCCCACACCAGTCATATTAGGTGGACATGTCCACTGTGCTAATATTCTTTTTAGTTTATCGGGTTATGAAGGGATTGCTAATATTTCATATCTGTGGTTGCGAGACGGTACAGCTATTGACACTATTGCTGAAATTACACAAAGTTTACCGGTTGGTACTTACAATTACAGATTGGTAATATCTGTCACTAACCCGGGAGGAGTTTGTACTGATACTAGTGCAATATTCACAGTAATTATACCTACAGTACCCCCTACACCTTCACTTACTTACACTATAACAGATTGTAATCCATATGAAGTTGAATTAGACGCTTCTAATACTATAGCAGGAATTTATAACTGGAGCAATGGAATGTCAGGAGATACAGTAACTGTAACTCTTGGTGGAGATTATGTTCTTACTTTTACTGATTCAGAAGGCTGCACCAGTCATGCTTATATTCAAGTACCTAAAGAATTAAGTAACTACTTATGGGAATTTCCGAAAGGTTGTTATACTTTCTGTGCAGGTTGCCTACCTCGTACCATTGTAGGCCCCTTTACAGCAGAGTTTGATAAATGGGAATGGATGCATGGTGGCTCAGCAGTTGTAAGTGGTTATAGCTCCGTTACAAATTATAACATTACAAGTTCTGGCGTATATAATTTGTATTTGCAAGAAGGCCCATGCAATATTACTAGCGACCCAATGGATATAAGTGTCAATAGTTGTGCTATTTGCGATAAACTTGATTTTAGTTTCAAAAGTTGGATCAAGGATACTGTGGATGGAGGATGTATAGATTCGATAATTATTAGTATAGGAAATCCCTATACTACTGGCTACTCCTATACAGTTACTTCTAAAAAGGCAATGTTAGAACCTTATAGTGGCTGGATACCATCCGGTCATAGTTTCGATACACTACGTTATATAGTAGATATAGGGCTTTCAGGTACTGATACACTTACTTTTGTATTGACTGATAACGGAGGGAAAAAATGTATCAAACAATTTATTGATACACTTACTAGTCCTTGTGATAACAATTACGCATCCAAGCATGGAACCAATGATACAGGAATTGCTAAAGGTGATATTACTAGTGTTGTAAATGTCGGTGTTGCAAGATTGCAGTTAATCCCTAATCCGGCACGTAATACAACACAAGTGAGCTATGAATATATTGGCACAGGACAAAATAGATACATTGAAGTTTATGATTTATTGGGTAGACTGATGGACAAGCAAATAGTGAATGATATACGAGGTAATTGGCAATTAAATTTAGATAGATATGCCGCAGGCATGTATATCGTATTTATGAAACAGGATGGACAAGTGCTATTGGAAAACAAATTAAGTATCACACATTAATTCAGATAAAAGAGCCGTTGAACACATATGCTCCATTAAATATATTTCGTATCTTCATACAATCCAAATGCACCTTATGAAAAAGCTCGTTATTTTTTGCAGTTTACTATTAATGTCACTAAGCGTATTTTCTCAAAGCTGGCAATGGGGTAAAAGAGGAGGAAGTATTCAATCTGCGGGAGGTAGTATAGTAGATAATGTAATAGATATGGCTACAGACCAGCATAACAATGTGTATGTATTATCTAATGTTTGGAAAGCTACAGTAGATGTAGATGGACATACATTATTGTCATGGGGGGGGCAAGATGTTGTTCTTTCTAGTTTTACATGTGATGGAACATATAGGTGGTCTAAAACATTTGGGGGGTATGGGAATGATAATGCAATTGCCTTAAAAGTCGATACATTTGGGCACGTATATTCAAATATATATTCATACTCTCCACAGACATCCTCTAACACAGCAATACATATTGATGCAGACTCGATTATTCCGATTAATGATCCCAAAAGTATGTTCCTTGTAGTATATGATACATCTGGTAATTATAAAGGTTTATATGCCCCACAACCTGATACCTTAGTTAATCCAACTACAAATATTTGTTACGGTATTGATTTAGAAGTGGATAATTCAGGTAATGTCTATTGGCTATGTTATTTAAGTCCCGGATTATTAGGCAACGGAATTGGACAAGTTATCAATACAGCAGGGATATACATTTTAAAATACAATTCTTCAGGGACAGTAGTAAGTATTATTCCGGTTCAAACTACAGGGAATTCCTTCGGTGGGATGAAAATGACTCGAGAATCAAATAGTGGACGTTTTTATCTATGTGGAACATTTGATGGAGGTGGTACCATATCAATGGGAGGGAATGCAATAACACATTCCATGTATATAGGAGCATTCAATAGTTCGGGGCAATATTTATGGAAAAAGGAAAATGCAAATATGAGCGGACAATTAAATGGTCGCGCAATTATTGGAGCTAATAGTAGCATATACATTACGGGGAATTATGTTTCATTTTCAACCACTGATACTTTATGTTTATATGTTTTGCCGGGGTTTTATAGTACTCCATTTGTAATCAATATGGACTCAAATGGCACTGGTATTTGGTATAAATATGCAATTGTTAATGGTGCAACTTATAGTAATGGAATTACATTAAGAACCTCTAATGAAGTCATTATAGCAGGTGCATACCCCGGTAAATTAAAGTGGCAAGGGTATAATGATTCATTACACTTAGCTTCAAATACTTTATACGATGTTTTCATAAGCCGTTTTAATGCACAAACAGGAGCATTAATAGGTATGGATACATTAGCCAGTAGTTTTGGCGCAGAAGAGCATCCAAACTGCATTGTTTCTGATAGAAAGGGCAATGTGTATGTAGGTGGCTATTTTCAGACAGCCATCTATGTAGCGAATGATACATTAATCACTGCTGGTGGGGAGTCTGATTTTTTCATTGCCAAATATGGTTCAGCAAATTGCAGTACACAGGCAGTTGAAAATCCACCACTTACTACTACTGAAATACGAGTATATC
>JBAWXE010000077.1:0-13288 GCA_037144255.1 Bacteroidota bacterium
ATTAGCCGGTAGCGTTATCATGTTTGCTGCCTGTAACAATGCCAGCACTGAAAAACCGGCTGAAAATGTAGATTCAATTGCTAATGCTAAAGCTGAACAAATGAGAGGCCAAATGGCAGCTAAAAATGATTCTATCATTAATGCTATGGCTAAAGCTAAAGCTGACTCTACCGAAGCTGCAATGAAGGCTGAAGAAGCTAAGAAAGAAGAAGAAGCTAAACACAGTAAAGGTGCCCACCACGATAAGGCTAAGCACGAAACTAAGAAAGACGAACCTAAAGCCGCAGCTCCTGCTCCTAGCAACACTCCTAAAACTGTAAATGATCGTCCGGGTGGCAATTCTAATAACGCTCCTAAGAGTGTGAACGATCGTCCGGGTGGCAATAAATAAATATCAATTTCTAGAATTAAAAAAGCTCCTGATATCAGGAGCTTTTTTATTATGTATTATTTCTGAATTTATTGTTTTGTTGCTTTACCGCTGCAAGTAATGCTTGATGAAGTATCAACTGCATGATAGGTAAAAGTAATTTGTGTACCTGCAGAATTGATAGATCCTGATATGCTACTCAAGGTTACTGCACCTACTGTAACTGTACCTGTTTTAGTAAATGTAAGACCACTTACTTTTACTCCGGTAACTACTGAAGAAACACCATATCCTGCAAAGTTGTTAATAATGATCTCATCATTATTTGCTCCGGGTGCTATGGTCATCATATATCCTGGGCTATAACAACTATCTTCTCCTATTCCTGTTTTCCAAGATGCGATAGTACCACCTGTCAGATATTTATTACGTGTTAATGAATCGCAAGTTGTTCCTTCATATCCTGAAACGCAAGTGCAATTACCACCACTACATGTACCACCATTGTTACAAGTAACATTTTTACATGCATCTTTGTTACATGCTGTATAGGTTACGGCTGTAAATGCGCCAATCGTTAGAGCTGCTGTCAATGCGATGCTGCGAAATAATTTCATAAGTTTTTCGTTTTTAATGATTATTGGTATTCAGGGCAAAGATAATGCGCTAATTGTTAAGAAAAAACAGCAATCATTATATATTTTCTTCTGTTTTTACACCTTTCTTATTGCTTGTACAGCAACTCCATTACATTAACTTTGGTACAATGAAAAGGAAGCTATGGCTCTCCATATGTTTAATTTTAGGTACTATACTGCACGGTTATGCAGCACAGTATGTATTTGATTATAATGATCGTTGCCATCGTGCCTATCAATACCTAATGGCCTTAAAACTCGATGAGGGCAAAGCTGAGATCATCAAAGAGATACGCGATAATCCTTATAACCTCGCTGCTACTTACATCGCCGATTATGACGACTTTTTGACACTCCTCATCAATGGAGACCCTAAAGAATACGAACAACGCCATGCGCATCTTGATGAGCGTTTGAAATTATTATCCAAGGGCAACGCATCCTCCCCTTGGTATCGTTTCAGCAAGGCAGGTATACATTTGCATTGGGCCATTGTATATCTGCGTTTAGGAGAGAATATCAAATCTGCTCTCAACTTCCGTAGGTCTTTTTTATTGCTCAAGGAGAATAAAGATCGCTTCCCCGATTTTGAATACAACAAGATTTTTCTCGGGGTGGAAGAGGCCGTAGTAGGTGCCATACCCGACGACTATAGGTGGCTCGCTGCCGTCTTTGGTATGAAAGGCAATGTCAAAAAAGGAATGGCACAATTAGAGTCTTTTGTCAATGAATCAGCCCCCTCTGCTCCTTTGCGCAACGAGGCTGAGATATATTATTGCTATTTTAAGTTCTACCTCTTATACCAGCATAACGAGGTACTGGCATATATGAACAGTAATAAATTCTCCACCACCGATAATCTACTCAACACCTTCGTAAAGGCCAACCTGCAACTCAATGCTCGCAAGGCCGATGCTGCATTGCAATTGTTACAAATAGCACAAAACAATAGCAATTACGATCGCTTTCCCGTATTCGATTACGAAATGGGTAATGGCTTACTCTTGAATACCAACAAGGCTGCTCTCAACTATTATCAGCGATACATCAACAGATACCACGGCGATCTATTTATTAAGGACGCATGGCAAAAAATGGCTCTCATATATTATATGGAAGGCGATATGCTTAATGCCGAACGTTGTAAAAGGACAATTCTGCTTCAGGGTAATACTCAGGTTGATGCAGATAAGCAAGCACAACGTTTTGCCATTGGCAAAAAATGGCCCGATAGAACTTTACTCAAAACACGTTTGCTTACCGATGGGGGATATTACTCTCAGGCATTCACTGTCATTACTACTAAGAAACGTACAGATTTCACATCCATACCCGATGAAACAGAATATTGTTTCCGTCTGGCTAGGGTATACGATGAATTGCAAGACCATACCCGAGCATTAGAATTATATCAGGATGCCATTACCAAAGGTCGCAACCGCCAAGAATATTTTGCTGCACGAGCAGCACTGCAAATGGCTTTTATCTACGAACACGCTGGTCAGCTTCCTTTGGCGATCATAAAATATAACGAATGTCTTCATATGAAGCGCCACGATTTTCAAGCCAGCATCGATCAGCAAGCTAAAGCCGGCCTTAGTAGATTAAATAGTAGATAAATATATATCATATCTTACTAACTTTTTAATAGTTAAATAATGTCTAATATCACTCATGGAGCCTACATTGTATCAATATGTAATATTTTACTATTTTATATGTAATAAAAAACTTCGAATGGTTTCAAAAATTTTTATTAATTATGTCCCCTATCTCATAGGCAGCCACTCTGCCTTGGGTGTGTATTATGAGCATTAATACTAGTTATTAATGCCCGTTTTAACGTTTATTATATAAATTTACGAGTCAATACTAGTAATAAATTATCGACGATTATGAGTTATATGTACCAGCACACGAAGAAATTATTCCTTTTGTTGTTAGCAGTATTGGGCATGCATCAGGCTATGGCACAATCTCCTACCATCACCAGTCAACCTTCCAATCAAAGTGGTTGCGCAGGTGCAAATGTGTCTTTTTTCGTTACTGCAAATAATGCAACAGGTTATCAATGGCAGGTAAATCAGGGTACTGGCTTCTTGCCTATCAGCAATGGTGGTATTTATGCAGGTGCTACTACTGCCAACCTTACTATTTCTGGTATTTCTATCCCTATGAGCGGATATTCATATCGTTGTGTAGTTACTGGTCTTACGCCTCCTAGCGTTACTTCTAATGCAGCTACTCTTACTGTCTCTGTTCCTACTATTACTACTCAGCCTGTCAATACATCTGCTTGCGCTGGTGCATCTGCCAATTTCAGTCTTACGGCTACTGGCGCTGGTCTTACTTATCAATGGATGGAAAATCAGGGTGCTGGTTTCGTAGCATTGTCTAACAGTGCTATTTATGCTGGTGTCAATACTCCATCTCTCACAGTATCAGGTACTTCTGTAGCTATGAATGGTTATACTTACGAATGTATCGTTAGCGGTACTTGTAATCCTCCTACTACATCTTCTGTAGCTACTCTTTCTATTAGTGCTTCTCCTGCTGTTATTACTTCTCCTGCTCCTGTTACTATTTGTGAAGGTAGCAATACTAGCTTTGCTGTTGCAGCTACAGGTAATGGTTTAACGTATCAGTGGATGGTTAATCAAGGCGCTGGTTTTATTGCTATTCTGGATGGCGCTTTATATAATGGTGCTACTACTGCTTCTTTAAATATCACAGGTGCTACTGCTGCTATGAGCGGTTACTCTTACGAATGTGTTGTAAGTGGTACATGTACTCCTGCAGTAATATCTAATGCTGCCTTACTTACAGTTAATGCAGCTCCTTTGATCTCTACTCAGCCTGCAGCCAATACTGTATGTGCTGGTGCTAATGCTACTTTCTTTGTTTCTGCAGTAGGTGCTCCTAGCTACCAATGGCAGGAAAATCAGGGTGCCGGTTTTGTAAATATCTCCAATGGTGGTATGTACTCCGGCGCTAATACTGCTACACTTACTCTAACTGGTGTCACTGCAGCTATGTCTGGTTATACATATCAGTGTGTACTCAGTAATGCTTCTTGCGCTACTACTACTATCGCGGTAGGGCTTACAGTCAATGTAGCCCCTGCCATTACCGGCCAACCTGCCGCTGCTTCTGTTTGCGTAGGTGCTAATACTACTTTTGGTGTTACTGCTACTGGTGCCGGTCTTACTTACCAATGGCAATTAAGTACTGGTGGTCCTTTTGCCAATGTTACTAATGGGGGTGTTTATAGCGGTGCTACTACTCCTACATTAACTATTGCTGGCGCTGCTGCCGGTATGAACGGTACTGTCTACAACTGTGTGGTTACGGGTACTTGTAGTCCTGCGGTTACTTCCAATAATGCTACGCTTACTGTTAAGGCATTGCCTGTTATTACTACTCAACCTACCAACCCTGCTGCTGTTTGCGCAGGTGGTAATATGAATATCGCCCTGATTGCTACTGCCCCTGTTACTTACCAATGGCAAGTAAATCAAGGTGCCGGTTTTGTCAATGTAATTAATGGCGGTAATTACGCCGGTGCTACAACTGCTACATTAGCTATTACAGGCGCTACGGCTGCATTCAATGGTAATCAATACCAGTGTATTGTTAGCAATGCAGGTGGTTGCAGCGTTAACAGCAACACAGTTACAACTACTGTCAATTCTTCACCTGCTGTTACTACTCCTCCGGCTGCTACCGCTATTTGTGCTGGTGGCATAGGTACTATGTCTGTAGTTGCTACCGGTGCCGGTCTTACTTATCAGTGGCAGGCATTTATTGCTGGTCTATGGACCAACATGACAAACGGTACTTTATTGGGTACTACTGTTAGTGGTGCTACTTTACCTACTGTCACTTTTACTAATGCAGCTGCTGCTATCAATAATACTAATATTCGTGTCATCGTTTCTGGTACTTGCGTTCCTCCAGCTACGTCTACTCCGGCATTACTCACTATCAATGCTTTACCGGCTATTACAGCACAACCTGTTAATAGAACTGTATGCGCTAGTGCTGCAACTACTTTCGGTGTTACCGCTACCGGCACTGGTCTTACATATCAATGGCAAGAAAACCAGGGTGCTGGTTTTGTAAATCTTGTTGATGGAGGTATATATAGTAATTCTAGTACAGCTACTTTGAATATCTCAGCAGTTACTCCTGCTATGTCAGGCTATACATATCAGTGTATCGTTTCTGGTACATGTTCACCTGCTGTTACTTCTAATATTGCATCTCTTACAGTTAATCCTGCTACCACCGTTACCGGCAATCCTACCCCGGTTACTATGTGTGCTCCGGCTAACACAACCTTTGGCGTTACTGCTACTGGTACCGGTGCACTTACTTACCAATGGCAAGTAAGCACTAATGGTGGTGCTACTTTTAATAATCTGACTAATGCTGGTGTGTACTCTAACGTTACCACTGCTACTATGACTATTACAGGTGGTACAGTTGCATTGAATGGTAACTTGTATCAATGTGTGGTTACTTCTCCTACTTGTGGATCAGCTACTTCAGCCTCTGCTATGTTAACAGTGAATGCAGCAACAGCTATCACTGTACAACCAACTCCTGCTACTATTTGTGCCGGTAACAATACTTCTTTCACTGTAACTGCTGCCGGTTCGGGTCTTACTTACCAATGGCAGATCAATACAGGTTCAGGTTTCTTACCATTACAAGATACAGGTATCTATAGTGGCTCACTTACTAATTCACTCACCCTTACCAATGTAAGTGCTGCTTTGAGTGGTTATACCTATAATTGTATCGTTTCTGGTACTTGTGCACCTCTTACTATTACTAGTAATAATGTAGCACTAACAGTCAATACTGCACCTTTCATCACTTCAGATCCTACTAATGTTTTTGCTTGCGTAGGTACCAACATCACCTTCGCTACTACTGCTGTTGGTACTGCTCTTACTTATCAATGGCAATTAAGTACCAACGGTGGTGTCACTTGGAACAATCTGGCGAATGGTGCTGGTTATGCTAACGTTACTACTGCTACTATGAGCTTTACCGGTGTTACTGCAGGTATGACAGGCTATGAATACAGAGTAATTGTAAGCGGTACTTGTACTCCAAAAGATACAGGTGCAATTGCTACTCTTACCATCAATAGTGCTAATCCTGTTGTAACTACACAGCCTGTAAGTGTTAATACTTGTGCTGGTAATAATGTTACATTCTCTGCAGTTGCAGGTACTGGTAATCTTAATTACCAATGGCAAGTAAGTACTAATGCAGGTGTTACTTGGGCTAACGTACCGGTAGGTGCTCCTTATAGCGGTGGTACTACCAATACACTTACTATCACTGCAGTTCCTGCTAGCTATGGTACTTATCAATACCGTCTCACAGTTCGTAGTGTATGCCCTCCATTTACTGTTACCAACTCTAATGCAGCTATACTCACTATCGAAACTCCTACCATCACTGGTCAGCCTACTAGCACTACAGTTTGTGTAGGTACCTCTGCTACATTTACAGTAGCTGCTTCCGGTGGTTTCCTTTCTTACCAATGGCAAGCAGATTCTAATGCTTCAGGCAACTTCTTTAACCTTACAGATACAGGCGTTATCTCTGGTTCTCAGAACGGTATCCTGACTATTTCTTCTGTTAATGATAGTCTTAATGGCTACACTTTCCATTGTGTGGTTGCTGGCTTATGCTCAACAAATGCTACTTCTAATAACGTTATACTTACTGTCAATGACATTTCTACCTGGACTGGTGCATTAAGCAATTTATGGTCTAATCCGGGTAACTGGAGTTGTAATGCATTACCTACTCAATATACTAATGTAATAATCCCTGCAGCTGCGGCTAACCAACCGGTGGTGGATATCACTACTGCTATCGCACACGATGTTACTGTTAATGCTGGAGCTTCATTGATATCTCAGGCAGGTTCTATTCTTACTGTAAAGGGTAGCATTTTGCCTTCTCCAGCTGCTATATTCAATCCGGTTCTGGGTACAGTGATATTCTCAGGTAAAGGATTACAATTTGTTCCTTCTGCTAACTATCTGGATCTGCAAATGGATAACACTGGTCAAAAGAAATTGACAGGTAGCATCACTGTTGCCGATAAACTGATACTGCTCCAAGGTCTGGTGCTCATGGGTAATAACAACCTCACTTTAGGCCCTAATGCTACTATCTCCAATGGTGGTCCGGTATCTTATCTGGTTACTAATGGTTCAGGTATGATAGTTGATCAAAACATCGGTATAGGTGGTAAAGTACAATTTGAAAAACTTCCTGTAGGTCCTTCTGTTGTTTCTTACAATCCTATAAGTATACACAACACCGGCGTTGCCGATGCCTTTAAGATCATGGTATTAGATAGCATCTATTATCATTACTTCGGTATTGCTCCTACAAGTATTGCTATGACAACAGGTGCTGTTAATCGTACATGGATCGTTGAGGAAACTGTACCGGGCGGTTCTATTGCTACTATTAAAGTACAATGGAATGCTGCTGATGAACTACCTGGTTTCGATCGCAATATTAGTTACTTGTCACAATACACTAATCCTAACTGGACTTTAGATACCGGTGGTATTCCTGTAGGTTTCAATCCATTTACCGATACACTTTCAGCGGTTACTAACTTCTCTCAGTATAACGTAGCCTTCGGTGTTATCAATGGTATGCCTCCTTTCAATACAGTCGGTTCAGTATCTAAACAAGGTGGTATCGTTGTATTCCCTAATCCGGTTTCCGGCGATCAGATATTCGTTCGTTTCACCAATACTACTTCAGATGTGCATGTCCGCATCACTGATATCTTGGGTAAGGTTTGGACAGTTACAGATGCTAATCCTGCTAACTATACTTATGGTACTATACCAATGAATGTATCTAACTTGCCTGCTGGTTTATACATACTGCAAGTCATAGATAGCTCTAACAATACTGTTGAGTCTGTGAAATTCAATAAGGAATAACGCAGGTCTGATCATCATATTTTCAAGCGGCGCAGATCATTTCTGCGCCGCTTTATTTTTTAGGTCGTAATTTAGGTGTGCTGTATGGATTCAGTTACACATATCGTATTAGGTGCTTGCATAGGCGAGGCTATTGCCGGTAAACAACTAGGCAAGAAGGCCATGCTCTTAGGTGCTATTGCACAGAGCATACCCGATATAGACTTTGTCGCTTCCTTCTGGATGAATACCACTAACGATCTGTTAGCACACAGGGGATTCACACATTCCATACTATGTACACTGTTGCTCACACCTTTGCTGGCTTACCTCTCACAGCGATACAGCAAAACCTCCTCCTTGTTATTCCCAAAATGGATGCTGTTCTGGGGCCTTCAGATCACTATTCATATCTTCATCGATGCATTTAATGCTTATGGCACCGGATGGTTCGAACCTTTTAGCCATTATCGGGTCTCATTCAATTCTGTATATGTAGCTGATCCTTTGTTCAGTATATGGCCTGCCATTGCGTGTGTAGCATTGTTAGTGTTGAATAAACTGGATATCCGTAGGAAGAAATGGGCAATGATGGGTATGGTTCTTAGTAGTGCCTATTTGGTAGCTGGTATCTTCAATAAGCTATTGGTAGAAAAAGATGTAAAAGTAAGCCTTAGTAAACAGCATATTACATACAGTAGCTACTTTACTACACCTACTCCACTAAATAACTTGTTGTGGTTCGTAGTGGCGGAAAGCGACTCGGGCTACTACACCGGATACAGAGCTGTACTGGACTCTAAGCCCATTATGCAATGGCGCTATGTACGCCGCAACGAGGCTCTCTTCGCTTCTATACCTGATAGGTCAGAGGCTAGAATCGATCTCGAAAACCTAAAACGATTTGCACAAGGATACTATACTGCTGAGAAGAGACATGACACACTAGTGTTCAATAATCTGCGCTTCGGGGAGACAGCAGGTTGGGCTAGCACAGAACCTCATTTTGCATTCTACTACTATCTGCAATATCCCGATGCTAATAAGCTGATAGTACAACGTGGTCGCTTTGCCGGCTGGGATCAACAAGTGGTAAGGTCTTTGTTCACACGGATAAAGGGCAACTAATCATTACTGCTCTTCTGTTTGAAATTGAAGGTGAAGAGGAAGAAAAAGAAGTGTACCAATTTGTAACACAGGAACTGTACAAAGCGTTGCAAGAAGTTGTAGTGTTGGACATATGCGGCTTCTGTTACATGTACACAGTCATTAGCTATTATCTGTTGTAGTTGTGCGTTCACTGTTGTAGCAAACTCAGTGTCCTTCACATCTAGGTTCAGCTCCAGACTGGCATATGCACTGATGTTGTTCAGGTTGTAAGAACCTATGGTTGCCCATTTATCATCATAGCAGGCTATCTTGCCATGCAGCACATTCTTCTGGTATTCGTATATTTCTATCTTATGCCTGAATAACCAGCGATACATATACCGCTCTGCATTCTTGGCCAGCGGCACATCGGCGGTACCGGCCAGTATCAGCTGTATTTTCACTCCTTTCTGCGATGCCTTGGCTATGCGTTTCAGTAGCTTATGTGCCGGCCAGAAGTAACTACTCATCACTGTGATATGTTCAGTGGCCTTAGCAAACATCTCCTGATAGCTTTTGGTGATCTCTGTCTTGCGGGTCATCCAGTCGTTCTTGCGCACTCTTACAGCGCATTGTGAATGCGCGTCTACGGCTACATCCACTTCATTGCTGATGGTACAGTTGCTGCGAAACACAGACTTGTTCCATATCTCTATACAGTACTGTTGCAGCTCTTTGGCAGTTTCGCCTTTCACATGTATGGCCCAATCAAGCCAGGCAGGTTGCCCGGGCAGGTCGTTATATCTGTTGCTGATATTTACACCTGCTACCATACATTCACCTGCATCTGTTACTATGATCTTGTGGTGCATGCTGCGCCCTAAATAAAAGCGCGGCCGCTTGAAAAAGGGTTTGAAGTAACTGAAGTGTACTCCGGCCGCATTCTGCTCTTCCATGAACTTAGAGGATAGCCACTGAGAAGCGAAGCCGTCAATGAGTACATACACCTGTACCTTGCGATGTGAGGCGCGTACCAGAGCTGAGGCTATCCTGCGGCCTGTTTCGTCACTATCGTATATGTAGGTTTGCAGCAGGATGGAGTGTTGAGCCTCATCTATCATTTGCTCCATCTTGTTGAAGAAGGCAGCGCCACCGCGTATCAGTTGTACCTGATTGTGCGTACTGTATAGATGGCTATGTATCACTTTTTTCTCCGGCACCTGTGGTACTTTTACATAAGATACTTGAAATTCTCCGTAAATGAAAAAGGGTTTCAAACTATGTTGTTTGAAACCCTTTGGAATGATATGATGATAACTGGTTGTAGCAACCCAATTATGTAAGCTTATTGAACTTTGAGGTAACCGAATACGCCATGTGTCTCTGACTGAGGGCCTGCAGTGAAGTACAGTTTGTTCATATCCAAACCGGCATTAGCAGCAGTAGGGAATGTAAGCGCCCATAAGCCCGGTATTGTTATGATTGTACCAGTGCTGGTTTTTAGTTGTGAAATGTAATTGCCATTACCATCAAATACGTTGATATGACCATCGCCAAAGTTACCTACCAGTATCTCGTTGTTCACCTGACTGAAGCCAGCAGGAGCTTGGACGATACCCCAAGGTGAGTTCAGCGTGCCTTTAGAAGCGAAGCGTTTTACCAAAGTGCCATCCGGTTTGAATACGTTGATGTAACCATTACCTATACCCGCATCATCGTCTGTGTTATCAGGGCCTTTTTGTTTAGCGTAGGTCACATACAGCAAGCCACCAATGTTTTGGATATTGAAAGGTGCATAACCATTAGGGATAGAATTGTCTATGAATGGTTTGTTGTTAACGAAATGGAAGTTCCTATCGGCTACTACTACTCTGGCTTCGTGGAAATCAGCCATGTACAGATAGTCGTTAGTGCCGTCATTAGCCATGGCAGCACCTTTGAATTTGCAATAGTAAGATCTGCCATCTAATACTTGAACAGCAGTCATACCTGCGCTCCATGCAGAGATAGTACCATCTTCTGTAACGATGATGTACTGACAAGGAGTACCTGTGCCGGGCATCAAAAAGCCATTGCTGGTATTAAATACGATACCTGAAGGAGAGGCACCATAATTAACACCATCTAAAGGTATGTTGATAGGACCTAATGACTGTTGAGAAACGCTATTCACTGCAGCATTACCATTACCATCGTATATCAGTGAACGGCCTTTATGATTAGTAGCTACCCATATATTGCCGTTTGTGCCTATGGCAATACCCCATGGGTTTACCAAAGCAGTATCTGTTCTATTGGCATTGTAACCGCTAGTATCAGATACCAGATTAACTTGTGCATATGTATGAGCATCCTTAGAGGACTTGGAACATCCCGTGCTTGCGAGGCTGAATAATGCCAGTGCCGCAAGGGATAATTTCAATGTTCCGGTATAGTTTTTAGATGTGGTAGCCATGTACTTGTTTAGTTGGTTTGCAAAGGCCGGGGTTCAAACCGGCTAATAATCTGCCAATATAATAATATTATTGCAAATAAAAAACCCCTGTATATGCCTTTCTGTACTGGAGTTGGAGGCTAAGAATGCCCGTATGGTTATAGGTGAAAGGGAATGGTACTTATTAAGGATTATTATCTACAAAAAAGTCAATTAAGAAAAATATTTTTGTGAATAGGAATCTTAGCCTGGTGAGACGGGTTTGGGTGATATATGTATTCAATAATAGCATTATGAGATATTCCGATAGGGTGCCTGAAGAGCTGACCAAAGATGGACATTATCTGGGTCGCCCTGCCGATTTTGATGATAAGATAGTGACCCGCAGGGTGAAGTTGGTGAAGGACTATCCGGGTTTCTGTGGTAAGAACTACGAGTTGCTGGATATAGGCTGCGGTAACGGAGCCTCTACTTTATTGCTATCTGCTGAAATGAAGAACTGCCTAGGTATAGATATAGAGTCGGTACACCAGCCCGAATTTGAGCTTTATAAACAAACACACCATATTACTAATTGCGAGTTTCGGCTGCATAACCTGGAAGAGACACCGCTGGAAAAACAGTATGACAGGATCATCAGTTTTGAAGTGATAGAACATCTGAATGATGATAAGAGTGTATCTAAATATTATGACACGCTGAAGCAGGGTGGGCTGATAGCGATAACTGTACCTAATAAATGGTGGGTCTTTGAAACGCATGGTGCCAACCTACCGTTACTGCCCTGGAACAGAGTGCCCTTCTTCTCTTGGCTACCTACGCCTATACATGAGCGTTGGGCGAAGGCGAGAATATATACCAAGAGCCGTATAGTACAACTGATGCGCAATGCGGGGTTTGAGATACTGGATGTGAAGTATGTAACTGCGCCTATGGATGTGCTGAAGGATGGTAAGCTGAAAAGGTTTTTGATAAAGAATGTTTTCAACGGTGATACTACGAGCAATCCTTGCTTGTCTACTTCTATCATGGTGATATGTAAGAAGGCGTAGATAATGCGACAATGTGATGAATGCGACAATGTGATGAAAGTAGGGTTAAATTCAAATGTTACATTTCTTCTGATTTTTTTGTGGTTACATTATCTGATAAGTGATTGGGTGTGATGGTGTTGTGTGATCTCAAAAGTTACATTTGCTTCTCACGAGGCAATTATTAACTCCTTAATGATACATATAATTGGGAGAGTAGTTGATCAGGGAAAGGGCGTCCCCATTTTTCAAGATATTTATCGAGGCCATAGTTGGCGATGAATTCCTGAAGGTAAGTACATATCATATATATGAACTCGTAAGTAAAACAATATGCTGAGAATACAGGTGAACCTATGCGTTCTATTCCCTCTTCGTCATCAATCAAATCAAAAAAAACGTTGTCGAATATTTCTATTCGGATAATGTTGCTAGATATTTCGGTTATGATCATCTGATGCAAAGATGCTTCAGATTCAAACCCGACAAGTTCAAGCACAGATTCGCTTTTCCGAATACGAAGGAGAGCCTGCAATAGATCTGCGAGGGGATCTGAAACATATTCAATGACAATAGTTACTAACTGTTTGTCAGAGGCAAAGCCTATTTCTCCCCAGCCGTAGCCAGTGAGTTTAAGATCGAATTGAGTATTCACTGTACGATATTATGATTTTTTTTGTGAAGGGTCAAAGGTTACATTCTCTGTGATTTTTTTTATGGTTACATGGGAAGTTTGAGTGGTTGATAATCAA
>JBAWXE010000078.1:0-13170 GCA_037144255.1 Bacteroidota bacterium
TATTATAATAAATCAGTGTAGATCTTATTATTGTTTTACTACAAGATTGCTTGTGCGTATTTCATCTTGTAGTGTAATTACCTGATATATGCCACGAGACCAAGTAGCAGTATTTACAATGGCACTACCTTCCGAATTAAATGATTCAATAAGTTTCCCGTTCATATCCAATATGCTTATCTGGCAAGCTGTCTGAGTGTTAATGTGTAGATCGCTTACCACAGGGTTAGGGAAAATAATAGGAGTACTAGTAGTCATATTTTCTACAGAAGCAGAAATAACTTCTTCAGTAAATGAAGCTGATGCATTGTTCCAATAATCGCCTGATGTACCGCCGGTTCCATTCACAGCATTTATTACTCCAAATACTCTTACAGTACCTGTACCTGCTGCTGGTGCTGTCCACGATGTTGTGGCAGTATAGATGGTACCATTACCACCACTACCTGAAGATGCATTGATAGGTGAGCTTTGTTCTGCATAAGTAATGCTACCAGATGTCCGCGTACGATATGGGCTTGCTATGCCGGTGAATGTACCTGCTTGTCCGTTGGTTGCATTCACTGTAGACATTTCGAAACCAAAATATGGACAGGTAAAAGTGCCCGTATTCGTGCCTATCATTTTCAATGTGTATGACATTCCTGCTTTATAACTAGTAACTGGTGTGCCTGCGGAATCTAGTTCGAATGCGATAGTTAAAGTATTGGTATTTGAGGAACCATGACAAGAGCCACAACCTACTGCACCACCTGTACTGCCAGTTTTATTGCTACTATAGCCATTGCTAGAACTGGTAAGGGTTATGTATAGCCCAGTGCAGATAATGCTGAATATGAGTAATCTTTTTTTCACTTTTAATGCTTTTTGATGTCTAAAATATTTTTATAAACCGCAATATGAATATGTAAAATCAAAATCTAATTGCTAATCTAATTATAAAGGCAGAAATAGAAAATGATTTTGGACAGAATATATTTTCAAATCATTACTATTTATTTTCTATAAAATTTCTACAGCAATTGATACTAGTAGAAAATGATATTCTATATCGGATAATAAAAGATGGTATCACAAATATTATATGGTATAACGAACTGGTGGATCATTATTGTTTTCATTTAGAATAAGGATTGCGAATAGATATTATTTGAGATTCTTACAATATTGTGTTCAATCTTTCTTGTCAGTTGTATAGACGAAGAATGATAATTGTATTAATTAGACACTTATCCTTTTTGATACAGAAATTAAATATAGATTCAATTAAAATATTATTTTTACTTGAAAGCATCGGATATGAGTGAATCCTCAAAATCAAACCCCAATTTTTTCCCCGCATTAACAGGAGTAAGAGCTATAGCAGCAATGCTGGTATTCTTTCATCATTTACATCTCAGTTTTTTTAGTCCATTTGCCAAGAATATCCAAAAAGAACTGCATATAGGCGTTACCATGTTCTTTGTACTAAGTGGCTTACTGATCACATACAGATATTATGACAAGATCGAATTTTCAAAAGAATGGTTCAAAAAGTATTTTGTTAATAGGTTTGCACGTATTTACCCAGTCTATTTTTTGCTTGTTACAATGGCTATTATTGCCCAGCATAATTTCAACATTGTATTTCTTATCAAGAATTACAGTTTGACACATGCACTTTTTAATGAAGATAATAGAGCTATTAGCCCCAGCTGGTCATTGACTGTAGAAGAATGCTTTTATTTATCGGCGCCATTTATATTGTACATCACTAAGAAATTCAACATTTTCCTTTCCTTAACCATATCTATAATATTATTAGGTATAGCAATATTGATATCTCATGGAGATACTACGTTCTTGCACACTCCACACTTCGTGTTCTCCTATACATTCTTTGGCAGATTCTTTGAATTCTATGTTGGGGCATTTCTTGCCTTGCAGTTATTATCCAGAAAAGGCAAAGAGGTATTAGCAAAAGGTGTGTCAAAGACTATTGTAGGTTTTCTGGGTATATCTCTTATCGTCACTATTATGGCATTTATCAATCTGAGTCATGCTGAATTGGATAATGCTACAGATAGTATCATTGGTATTGTACTTAATAATATTTTCCTCCCTATACCCATTGCATTATTTTACTGGGGCCTGGTTTCAGAGCATTCTCTTGTTTCAAAAATGCTTTCAGGTAAATTATTCGACCTGTTAGGAAAAAGTTCTTATGTGCTATATCTATTGCATAAACCATGCATTACTCTTATTGGTAGAACAAATGTTGGCCATGATCTGAAATTCAGATACGGCAATCTCTATGTTATGGGAATGTTCCTTTTTGTAGTACTACTTTCTATATTGATCTACAAGTTATATGAAGAGCCACTTAATCTTGCAATAAGAAAGAAATTCAAATCAAATAAGCACTAGCTACCATTACTTTGTTGCAGCAATAGCATCATATTTCTTTGCTGAATCTGGTTTACCAATATATTGGTAAGCTAAAGCCAATGTGGCATATGGTGACTTGTAATCCGGATTGATAGAAATGCCTTTATATAAATAATAGAATGCCGAATCTGTTTGATCTAACTGTAAGAAGCAGATGGCAATGCTGGAATATGGTTCAACCCATTGTGGATCATGAACAATAGCCTTACGACAAGTTTCCAGCGCTAGAATATATCGCTTAGTAGAGAAATACACGCCTGCCTGATTGTATAGAGTGAGTGAATTCTTTGGGTTAATGGTCAACGATATGGAATTGTAATATTCTGCTGAGTCTAGCTGATGTAATTGAAAATAAGAATTTCCCAGTTCTGTTAACGCCACTTCAAATCTGGGAAGAATGGCCACTGCTCTTTGTAGGTATGCGATACCTTCTCGGAATGTTTGTTCCCTTACATTAATATCACTCTCATTAGGAGCAATATTTGAGTTGAGCTCTGTACCGTAATAATAGGCAAGTTTTGCATTGTTAGGTGCTTTTGCAACATCTGCTTTGAATAAGGTAGCATTGTCTACCCAGTCAGCATTCCTTTTTATTGAAAGCACTGAATACATCAATACAATCGGGATTAAGACTGTCCACAATTTAGGTGATAGAATGAGTGAGGTAATATTATTATCATTTCTTAAAACCCATCTATCTATTAATACAGCTATTGCCAAACAAAAACCTACGGAAGGGAAGAACAAAAATCGCTCTGCCATAGGTGTTCCCATTAAGAATATAATATTGGAAAACAGGGAAATGGTAATGAAAAAGAATAGTATAGAAAAAGCTAAAGGGTCTTTTCTTTTTTGTAACATTCTTAATATCCCCATTACTATCAAGCATATATAGATGCCTATGGATATTATTACCCATGGATTACTCAACGATGTGAATGGAATACTGTTGAATGAATAATCGCAAACAAGTGGATAAGGAACTATCAACAATTTGATATACTGCCCCATAATAACCATAATTGTAGCAAGTTTGGATGCTACTGAAGGGGACTTTACAAGCATATTGTCAAAAAAGGCTACATCATTAGTGTTATTGGCATGGTATACACTCAATAGATGTGTACGAATAATAAGAAAAATGATTGCTACAGTAAAGTTACTTACAGTAATGTATAAACTTTTTTTCTTATCATTATTATGATATAAGAACCCTATCAATGGTATAATAAGAATGAGAGTAATAGCAGTCTCCTTTGATATTAATGCTGCTAAGAAGCTAATGCCACATAGTACTATATACTTTAATTTCCCAGTGTCCAGATATTTCAATACTAGATTTAATGAAATGAATGAAAAGAAAAAGCACAGTATCTCATCTCTACTTTTGATATTAGCTACTACTTCTGTATGTACAGGATGTAAAGCAAATAGTAATGCTGTGATAAATGCAATAACAAAGTTTTTGCGTTCGAAGAGCTGATAGATAAAAAGGAAAAGTAACATTACGCAGCCTGCAAATAGTAGAATATTCATCAAATGACCGATAGTAGGATTTGCTCCGACTAATTGATATTCAGCCGCAAACATCACTAATGACAAAGGACGATACAGGTCGTTAGATGTGATAGAGACTCCGTGCCTGTATGGTGTTGTTAATATTTCGGGGATACCTGATACACCCTTGGTGACTATTGTGTTCTTACTAATGACATCAAAATCATCCAATACATAATTATTCTTTAAGGTATTGGCATATATAAGAAATGCAATAACTCCTAATAGGATACTAAGCTGAAGTAGATCTTTGCTAGTGTTTTTGTCCTTCATTTCACCAATTTCTTATCACCAAACATAAGATAAATTAATATTGTATGAAATGATGAATGTCAGTAATCATCCCCTGATAACAATCATTATTATAATTCATTCAATTACTACATTTGCATTTCTTATCAATTGATAATTCTTTTTAATCATTTTAGAATGAAGCAAGTATTTTTTCTTTTCGTATTTACTATGTGTTCTGTTTTAGGAGCACAACAAGTTTTTGCCCAGTCAAAACTGGAAAGTTGGAAAGAGCTTAAAGCATTCCATATTGTTATGTCTCAAACTTTTCACCCTTGTGAAGAAGGCGACCTTAAGCCAATAAGGATGCGTAGTGGCGAGATGATGATGAAAGCTAAGGCCTTAGCATCATCTACTATACCTGAAGATTTTAATAATCAAACGATCAAGGACGCTGTAAAAAAATTAGCTGCTGATAGTGAAAAACTGCATCAACTGATTCAAAAGAAAGGCACTGATGATGAAGTGAAGAAATCAATTGCCGACCTGCATGATACTTTTCATTTGATAGTAGAGCGTTGCCAAAAGCCTGAAGGACATAGCGATAAGAAGTAGCTATAATATTCAATGGGTATATAAACTCAAAAGCGTGAAGTATTTATATACTTCACGCTTTTTTATGATCATTATGATTAGTTATTCGATCCTCCTTGTTGTATCCAGTTCAGTATCAGATTCACCTGTGTGCTAGATAGTGCACTATAAGGTGCTTTTGGCATTACATTGCTACTTACTTGTACATACAATAGGCTTGCACTGGGGTTTCCTGTTAGTATTAGTTGTTTATTGATAATAGTATTATACGCATCGTTGCTATCAAGGTTAATGTGCAGATTAGCATTATTAGCTCCCAGATGACATCCTGAGTTAATGGCACAACTGGTCTCAAATATCGGTATGATATCTTTACTAAAGCTGACTTTTACAGTAGCATCTTGTTTTTTAGTACATGCCATCATCACAACAGTAATGAATGCCACGGCAAAGATGATTAGCACTGTTTGTTGTCTACTCCTCATAGCGGAACATCTTAACAAAATTATTTGCTATACTGCTAGATAATGTAGGGTTAACACCATAGGTATTACTGGAATCTTGTGTTCTGAAGTCTACTACGGATAACAAAGCGCCATAATCGCATATCACATGTATATATTGATTGCCCCCTTTGGTAAGTATATAAGGTGCATAACTGCCACTACGAACAGGCATCTTTATGCTCTTTAGGTTTGCTGATGAACCTATTTCGTAAGAAAAATTCACAAGGTTTGTTCCGTTTTGCGCTGCTGTAGTATCTGCTGTACCTATTAGCTTCATAAATTGGTACCCTTGGCTGCTACAGCCATACCACATACTGCTGCTGCTTATATACCCTATGGGAGAAAACGCAGTTGGCGATAAAGCATTGGTGGCTGAGTCCAGACCTACATCGAACATCACATAATCATAAGTACCTACTGGTGCTTGTCCTACCAAGTAAGCCTCACTATCTATATTCTTAATAATAGTGACGCCGCTAAATGTATACATACTACCTGTTACATTATGGAGCATGATGTTGGAAATGTAAAACTGCGCAGTAGAAAGGCTAAAATGTCTGCCGCTAGAATCACGATACAAGGCTGTTTTACTAGCTACCTCATTTGTATCTATATTGGTATGTAGATGAATGTAGAAGGTCCCAGTAGACGCAGTGGATGATGTGTTATCTTTTTTACAAGCACTGATACTTAGCATCAAAAATGCTATGATGACACTAACTGAATTATATATTCCTGATTGATTGTTTTTCATTTCTTGAGTTTTGTGAGTTTGTAATTATAATTTATACTGCAATCCTATTTGTAGGTTGCATAGATTAGCCATTTGTGTACCATTCAGATTTTGGTATACTGGCATCCCATATTCTAATAGTAGGTTCATTTTTTCAAATACCTTGTATGGGAAATGAAAGTTCAAGCCTGCATATATATTGGTGACATTACCGCCATAATTGGCCGTATTAGCTGTTGGGTCAGACTTTACATATATGGGTATGTCAATAGCAGGGTCGCTTCCGCTTATTCTATCCCAGATGACATTCTCTGCTCTCAGGCTTCCGCTTACGTAGCTTAAGAATTTATAACTACCCCATATTGTAATATGGTACACATTGCCTTGTCTATAGCCTAATGAGTTATTGGCTAATTTGATGTCAGCACCTGCATCTGTACCCCAAGCAATCTTGTTGCATTGATGCATATATGTCACATCAGGCATGATGCCCCAGTTGCCATTTCCTACTTGCATATTATAAGGTAGTCTTTGATTGTTACCCAGCATAGTAGTACCCGTAGCTCTAATAGTGCCTGTAGGTATATTGATGCCCATACTAGCTACCACCCTATAGTTTTCTTTATCTGCCAGCATATATAGCCCGAATATTTTGGTATCTGTAAATCCAGATGATAGTGTACTCATACGCGTATCGCCGGGTGTCATACCGGGCATATTAGGCATATTGGGATCCATATTCATACTCATATTACCCATAGTAAAGCCCTGCATCAGCATCATAGTTAGTCTGTCATTCAGGCCATACATCAGCATCAGCATATGCATTTGCATGCTCATGCTTTCCGGTGCCATGCTATATTTTTGATAAACGGTATTGTCACTTGTCTTTTTGTCTCCAATAATGTTACCATTCATCATCATATTCATGTAGGTATAAGATACCATCCATTCGCCTTTAGGGTGCACATGGTCTGTCATGATGCCCAGGGGTGTAAAAGTACCCATACCACAAGTGCATGTTGTTTTGCATTCAGCCGTATCCATTTGTTGTGCCCCACTGTTTATTGATAGCATACAGCTTATCAACAACAGTATACATGATAATTTCATGTTCATGTGTTTTATATGCGCATAATTGATATAGGCAAGCCTATATCAATTATGCGCTTATGAAATAATTATATCTCCTTACAGGTTTGTAAGGCAGAAGCAATATCAAAACACTAGGCACTAGGTGGGCGAAAGACAGAATGCTGGTAAGAGATGGTCAGCATATCATTATAATTGAGAAATTCTTTATCTACCGATGAGTACGTACCATACTGCATTTCTGATCGTATGTCTGTACAATAAAGATTCACTACTTCTTTGTTTCTCTGATTTTTAGAGGATGGTAATTGATCTTTACTTTCTTTTGCCAGTTTCTTCTTTAGGCAACATTTACCTTCGCAATGTAGCTGGGGCTTATTTCTATTCTCACAAAGATACTTTGCTATATAGTCCTTATTAGCATAATACTGACCTACTATCACTGCCTGATTAAAGGTTTGTAACAGTATGCCTAATAATGAAAATATGACTACTATCTTCCTCAACAGTTCTATCAGTTTTTTATAGAGAATACAAAGATAAAGACTATAGATATTTAATTGTCAAATAAATATCATATTATGGTGTATAGGTAAAAGTTGGTAAGTATATCTGTATGCTATCTTCAATCTGAATAGGGCAAGGTATACCCCCTTTTACATTAGGTGGCAGATAGGGTGGATGCAACCCAACAGCAAATAAATAATACGATCCCACTTTTAATCCACTGAATATTGCCACCGGAATAGTATCATTCATTACACACTTTGTAGAATCATCATATATGCCGTTAGCTGGCGCATCATTTGTACCGTATTTGATATATACCATACAGGTATCTACATACCCGCCATGGTGTTCCGGTATGATGCTCAGCACAGCTTTGCCTCCTTTTCCACCACTACTTGCAGTGTTGCTAGGTTTACTGCAACTAACTACCATCAATAGGCTACAACAGAGTATTGTAATAATACTAGCTTTCATTATTGCAATTTACTGATTTTTAACATATGCTCATTCAACGTGTGTAAAGACGCAATTATTGCCTTATGACAGCTTAATAACTTCTCTTTATGACTACTATCATTATTCCTCAATTGCAAAATCGTAACTTACACAATTAAAAATGTTTTAGAAAAATTAAATATATGTATCGTTTGCTTTGCTGTTTATTGCTTTGTTTTTCTTTGTCTGTATCTGAAAAAGTATTTGCAGCAAATCGTAACATCATAACAGAACACCATCAGGTAAAAGGTGTATGTGAAAAATGCAAAAAAAGAATTGAATATGCTTCATATATTAAGGGTGTGAAATTTGCCGAATGGAATGTAGATTCGAATGATCTTACACTGGTATTCGATTCTACTAAAACTACATCTATGCTCATTATGCAAAGCATTGTTAAATCAGGTCATGATGCGGACAGCCTAAAGGCAACTAATGAAGATTATGATAAACTACCCCATTGTTGTAAATACAGGTCCGGTATCAAAAAACACTAATTCAAATGAAAGGATGGGGCTTCGGTGTTTTATGTCTGTGTTTGCTTCTACTCAATAATAATTCTTTCGCCCAGCAAATAAGAAGAGTTACCGGCATTGTTTCCATTAAGGATAATAAGGGCAAAAAGTTACTTGCTGAAGGGGCTACAGTTGCCACCCCAAATGCTGCTATCAATACACAAACAGATAATAGTGGTAAATTCTCATTAGAATTTCCTGATACTACTCACACTTTAGTAGTTACATATGTAGGTTACATACCTGATACTGTTACACTACAATCTGGTATCAACGATCTGAATATTGAGTTGTCTCGCTCACACGATCTTAAAGAGGTAGTAGTTCGTAATAGGAGAAAGGCTACAGAACTCAGTTTGTACAATCCATTCAAAACAGAGAATATAGGGCAGGCTGAGTTGTATAAAGCGGCTTGCTGCAATCTCAGTGAAAGCTTCGAGACTACACCCTCTGTCGATGTGTCTTTTACAGATGCTGTTACAGGCTACAAGCAGATCAAATTGCTGGGCCTTGCAGGTTCATATACTTTACTTACTCAGGAGAATATACCTAACATACGTGGCTTGGCTTCTATTACAGGCCTTACATTCACTCCCGGTTCTTGGATTGAGGGTATGCAACTGAGCAAGGGTACGGGTAGTGTCGTCAATGGATCGGAGAGTGTAGCAGGGCAAATAAATGTTGAATTAATGAAGCCATTCGAAGGCGAGAAATGGTTGTTCAATATCTACCAAAATACTCAAGGGCGTAGTGAGGTAAATATCAATTACAGACACAAACTCACTCCAAGGTTAGGTACTAACTTATTGATACATGCCAATAATACTTGGTTGAAACTGGATCAGAATGGAGATCATTTTATAGATCAGCCTTTAGGCAATCAGGTGAATATACTTAACCGTTGGATTTATAATGGCTCACATGGCTGGATGATACAGGCAGGTGCAAAATTCCTGTATTCCACAGGTGTAGGTGGCGAATGGAATTACAAGTCGGGCGACCCGCAAGTGCCCGGCAATCCATGGGGCTATAAGTTTACTACTACCAGATTGGAGGATTGGGCTAAGATCGCTAAAGTGTTTAACAGACCTAATACCAGTATTGGCCTGCAGTTATCACATATCAGCTACGATCAGGATGCTATGTACGGTCCACGAGAGTATATAGGTAAGCAAAGCAGCCTATATGCTAATCTTATTTATCAAACCTATATCAATAATACCAACCATGTAATCAAGACAGGTGTAAGTGGTATCATGGATGTGTACGATGAGGAATTTGCTCATGTGAAATATTCCAGAACTGAACAAGTCCCTGGTGTATTCGCAGAATATGCCTATAACTATTCAGACAAATTTAATGTTATAGCAGGCCTTCGTGGCGACTATAATAATCTCTATGGTGCTTTTGCTACACCTAGATTGCATCTGCGTTATGCGCCATTCAAACGTACTGTTCTACGAGCTTCTTTTGGTAGGGCACAGCGCACAGCCAATATATTTGCCGAGAATGCAGGCTTCATGGCTGGCAACAGACAATTTGATATTCTAAATCCTGTAGCTGGTAAGGCCTATGGCTTAGACCCTGAGGTGGCATGGAATACGGGTTTAAATCTGACTCACAAATTCAAGATTGGTTATAGAGAGGCGGTATTCAGTTTAGACTATTATTATACATGGTTCCAAAGTCAGGTGGTTACAGATCTGGATTATCCCGGCTACGTTACTTTCTACAATCTCAATGGCAGATCAGATGCTCATAGCTTCTCCACACAGTTCGATTATGAATTGATACATAATCTCAATCTTCGTGTAGCATATCGTTACTTTCAGGTCATGACCAACTATACAGGTGGTACTAGCGTAGGTGTGCTGGAAGAAAAGCCTCTAGTGCCTGCCAACAGAGCTTTTGCCAATATAGATTATGAAACGAGGAACAAGTGGAAATTCGATTATACCATTCAGTGGATAAGCACTCAGCGTACTCCCGGTATTACACACAATCATTCCGGCCTAACACCGGGCAGCCCCAATTATTCACCTTCGTATATCCTCATGAGTGCACAAATAACCAAGGTATTTAGCGATGTGTTTGAGGCTTATATGGGCATGGAGAATATGACCAACTATATGCAGCACGATGCTATCATCAGTGCCTCAGATCCCTTTGGTCGATACTTTGATGCCTCTATGATATGGGGACCAATGATGGGTAGAGCAGCATACTTCGGTATCCGTTACAAGGTGAAATAGTCACTTTATTTTTTCTTGGTCACCTGTTGTCTGATGATCGTTTTCAGCTTAGCTTCTGCTGTTCTTCTGGCATCATTCAGATATATTTCATGGTGCTTACCTGTCAGTTGATACCCTTGATCCTTAATAAAATTATGTAGAGATATAATGGTCTCTTTTTCCTTACAATATGGGCCTATATATAATACCTGTGCACAAGTGCCTTCTTTGAACTGTTCAAATCTTAATTGATCTATTGCTACTAATTCTTTTCTGGATACTGCTAGTATCTTGGCCTCTCTATACAGGTCATTTGTAATTATATCAGGTTGAAGTATCATAGCTGTCCAGTGCCAATTCTCTTTTTTACCTGCTGTAAAATCATTCATGTCATCTGCCCACCATAAGGCTTCTAAAGGCATTACTCCGTAATCAACACCTATAAGTCCTTTCTTTACCATGAATTTCAATGTGTAGGCTACCGAATATAAGGTTTCTATAGCATCCTGAAAGTCCTTAGAATGATTAGGGTCTCCTTTGCCATCTATCATCAGATAATTCATAGCTGCAGCTGTGATCAATTCTGGTTTGTTGATCTTAGCTTTATAGGTACCCAGTGTTTTTTTGAGATCTATCTTTTCCATATCATTTGCTATTTACAATATGTATACTTGTTATCTATAAAATTATTTCTTTTCATCATGGTATAGTGTGATAAAGGTCAGCTATATACATTATTTACCTACTTATCAAAAATGTGTAATAATTTCCTATTTTTATTTGCGATCATAGAATATGTATTTGTAAGCTTCAACCTTTTAAACGCTAATGGTTTTTAGTAGCATTGCCTTTATTTTTTACTTTCTACCTATATTCTTTTTGGTCTATTTTTTGGCCGATAAGAAATATAAGAATGCAGTCATCTTGGCCGGAAGTATCATATTCTATGCATGGGGTGCCCCTCAATTCATTTTTGTTCTTTTAGGTGTTACCATCTTCGATTTTTACATAGTCCGTACTATGTCTGACTGCGAGGCCAAAAACAAGAGGCTACTTTTACTACTCTGTTCATTAAGTATCAATTTGGGTTTACTCTTTTATTTTAAGTATAGTAACTTCTTTGTTGATAATGTGAATGAGGTATTAGCTAAACTAGGTGCCAAGTCTATTCGCTGGACCAAATTAGTTTTACCTATAGGTATCTCCTTTTACACATTTGAGACCATTACTTATGTGGCAGATGTATACAGGCGTATACACAAACCTTTGAAGAACTTTTGGGACTATCAACTTTATATCATTTTATTCCCCAAGCTGATAGCTGGGCCTATTATACGTTTCCACGATTTTGCCGATCAAATATATGATCATACCTCATTCGAAAGTGCCAATAACCGTATCAAAGGATTGACCCGTTTTTTTATTGGTTTGGCAAAGAAAGTGTTGATAGCCAATGTGATGGGTGCCGCAGCAGATGTTATATTCAATTCCCAGCCTAACGATCTGGGTACTATTACTGCTTGGCTGGGCGCATTGAGTTACACATTTCAGATATACTTTGATTTTTCAGGCTATTCTGATATGGCCATAGGTCTGGGCTTGATGATGGGCTTCCACTTTCCGGAGAATTTTAATAATCCTTATACTGCCGTTTCTATTACAGATTTCTGGCGTAAGTGGCATATGACCCTCGGCAGTTGGATGCGAAACTATTTGTACATTCCATTAGGTGGCAATAAGGTGAATAGCAAGCTGAAACTCTATTTCAACTTGTGGATAGTTTTTTTGGCATCCGGCCTATGGCATGGTGCGGCCTGGGGTTTTATAGTATGGGGGGCATATCATGGTTGCTTTCTCGTTATTGAACGTATTTTTTTGGCTAAGTGGCTGCAAAAGATGGGTAGGTTTGCAATACTTTATACATTCCCTGTAGTGATGTTGGGTTGGGTATTTTTCAAAATGGAATACTTTCATCCTGCATGGCACTATCTGCATAGGATGTTCAGTTGGCATGCTGATAATGCCAATTTATGGAAGCCTGATAAAGAGTACATTACTTTTTTGGCATTCGCTTTTATCTTCTCATTTTTTACACTTGGTGATTGGGGTAAGAAGATACAGCATAAATTCTTCTACGAAGATCATACTGTGAAAATGCATTTGATTGTATTCTTTATAGCGCTGGTATTGTTCATCATATCAGCCGGGCGTATTACAGTATCTACATTCAATCCATTTATTTATTTCAGATTTTAAGGTGGTGAAGAAGCAGAATCGAT
>JBAWXE010000079.1:0-13141 GCA_037144255.1 Bacteroidota bacterium
GTATAGACGTGTAATTTCCATTAAATATTTGGTCTTATTTTATATATAATTTTAATTCAAGTGAATGCTTTGCTGCATTATAGATTTAAGGAATGACTTTCCACACTTCTTGCCTATAATATCTAACCGGGAACTGATAACATGGAAACAAATATTTGTTAGCCTCTCCCTCCATTTGGTATATTTGCGTTGTCTGCCGAAACTTTAGCGCAGGAGGATATATAGTTCTCAGATCTTATTAATTCCTTTCATACGTCTGTAGTTTCACTGGAAATAAATCGGTAAAAGAATCGGTAATATTTCGGAAAAATATCGGTAGTAATTCGGTATTTTTTTTTAGATGCTATTACCTCACATGTAAAATTACCAAATGTTACACTGTAACCCAAATGTAACATTTGAAATCACACAACTATTTGATTATCAACAACTCATACTTACCGTGTAACCCTAAAAAATTTCAGAACAATTGTAACCTTTGCCCAAACAAGGCCGTCATTTCGACTATCGGGAAAAACTCCAGAGCATTTGCGATCAGTTCTCAGAATACTAATTCAAATGTTACACAGGAACCCAAATGTAACTTTTGAAATCGCACAACTCTTTTAAAATCAATAACTTATCATTTTAGTGTAACCAAAAAAAATCACAAAGAATGTAACATTTGAATTTGTTTATTTAGGTAATGCGCCAATTCCACATACTTACCTAACCAAAATCAGCTTAACTACATCATGTCTTTATTATAACTTTGCGCAGCAATTCCTCCATTTTTATGCAAAGAATCTTACTATTTGTTTTTATTGTTTGTATTCCTAATTGTATTCAGGCACAGTCTTCCTCTCAGCCAGAAACTAAAAAAGAAAAAAAGAAACACTCCTTTTACGCTTCTTGGGGTTATAATGCCGAAACATATACCCAGAGCAATATATATGTAAAGCAAAGCAGTTTGAACAATGATTATACTTTGGTAAACATCAATGCCCGCGATCATCAGGGCTGGAACGATGGAGTAACTAATAAAGCAGTAAGTATACCACAATACAACTATCGCTTAGGCTATATATTTGACGAGGAAAAGGGGTATGGTATAGAATTAAATTTTGATCATACTAAATACCTTATTGATGAGCCTCAAAAAGTGCATATAAAAGGTACATTGGGTGGTAGGAATGTGGATTCTTCTTTCACCTTTGTTTCCAGCAATGGCTTTTATTATTACTTGAATAATGGTGCCAATTTCTTCCTGATAAATTTTGTAAAACGCTGGCATCTCATAGCTGACAAAAGCCAAAACATTAAGATAGATGCATTAGGCAAAGCAGGTATTGGCCCATTGGTACCACATGTTCAGAATAGTTTATTCGGGCAGGCCAATGCTCAGTTATTTCAGCTGGGAGGTTGGAATACAGGTGTAGAAGGCACCATCAAGGCCACATTCTATAAGTATGCATATATAGAGTTCTGTGCTAAACTGGATTATGCGCGTTACTCAGGTTTGCATGTATACGAAGGCACTGCACACCAGGCATTCGGTACTTTCGAAATGATCATGAATCTGGGAGTGAATATCCCCGGCAGGAAGAAATAGACTACTTAATAAAGCGTCTCATTTCTCTGTCAGCATCGCGGTTCTTCATAGTTTCGCGCTTATCATGTAGTTTCTTACCGCGTCCTAGTCCTATCTCTACTTTAGCTATGCCTTTCTCGTTCACAAAAACAGCAATTGGTACTATGGTTAGGCCTTTCTCTTTAACCTTATTGGCCCACTTTACCAGTTCTTTTTTGTTCAGTAGTAGCTTACGTTCCCGCACCGGATCGTGCCCTGCGTAGCCCGCATTCACATATTCAGATATATGCAGGCTACGTATCCACAGTTCTCCCTTATGAAAGAAACAGTGGCTATCGTTGAAACTGACTTTACTATTACGAACTGATTTTATCTCAGACCCTGTAAGCATGATACCGGCTGTCAAGCGATCTTCAATAGCATATTCAAAGGTTACAGGCCGATTCTTTATGTATACTTCTGGTGTCAATATTATTCTGCGGGTTGATTCTTTTTCATGTACCAGTCTATCACTTGAGACAGCTTGTACTTCAGGTTTTTACGATCAATGATAAAATCTAAGAACCCATGATCCAAAAGGAACTCACTACGTTGAAAACCTGCAGGCAGGTCTCTCTTGATGGTTTCCTTAATAACTCGTGGTCCGGCAAAACCTATTAAAGCCTTAGGTTCTGCAATATTGATATCGCCTAGCATGGCATAAGATGCAGTAACACCACCTGTTGTAGGGTCTGTCATGAAAGAGATATACGGCAATCCTGCTTTATCCAGTCTGGTAAGTTTGGCAGATGTTTTGGCCATTTGCATCAGAGAGAAAGCACTTTCCATCATACGCGCACCACCCGATTTAGAAATGATCATCAGAGGCATATGATGTTCTATACAATAATCAATTGAGCGGCTGATCTTTTCACCTACTACCGAACCCATAGAACCACCAATGAAATTGAAGTTCATACATGCTACAACTAAGTCCTTACCATCAAGCTTGCCTACACCTACGGTCATGGCATCTTTTAGACCCGTATTTAGTTGTGCTTCTTTTAGTCGGCTATCATATGGCTTCAGGTCAACAAAGCCTAAGAAATCTTTAGGTGCTATGCTTTCAAACAAAAGCTCACATTCCTGTCCATCAAATAGGATACTGAAGTATTCAGTAGAATTGATACGGTTGTGGTAATTGCATTTATGGCAAACGTAAAAATGGTCTTCTAGTTCTTTAACAGTACTCGTGGTCTTACACTCAGGGCATTTGTGCCACAGTCCATCAGGAGCTTCTTTCTTTTCCTGTGTAGTGGTTACTATCCCTTTCTTTATACGTCGAAACCAGGTGGATGACATAAGTCGTCAAAAATTAGTTTAAAAAATATTATTATGAATAAGTTAAAAAACAAACAAAGATACGATAGTAACTGATATCGTACTTGGAGATCAATAAGGATATAAATTTTTATACTTCTTCCAGTTCGCGCTTGCCTGAGAGCAGATATACCACCGCCATACGAATGGCTACGCCATTCTCCACCTGATCTAATATGATAGATTGTTTACTATCTGCTATATCAGAGTTGATTTCAACGCCACGGTTAATGGGCCCCGGGTGCATAATGAGTATCTCCTTTTCTATGCCATCCAGCATTTTGCGGTTCACACCATAGTACATGGCATATTCTCGCAAGGTGGAGAATAATGGTTTATGCTGACGTTCCAATTGTATACGCAGCACATTGGCCACATCGCACCATTCCAGTGCTTTCTGTACATTGTATTCTACCCTTACTCCCAGATCCTGAATGTGTTTAGGTATCAGTGTAGGTGGGCCGGATACAGTTACTTCTGCACCTAGTTTTTGCAAGCAGTAGATGTTACTCAGTGCCACTCTGGAGTGCATGATGTCTCCTAGAATTGCTATATGCTTACCTTTCAGATCACCTAATCGTTCTCTGATAGAATAGGCATCCAGTAAAGCTTGTGTAGGGTGTTCATTAGTACCATCACCTGCATTGATGATGCTGGCATCAATATGTTGAGCTAGAAACCATGGTGCGCCGCTCGCAGAATGCCGCATCACCACCATATCTACTTTCATGGCCAGTATATTATTGACTGTATCTATAAGGGTTTCTCCTTTTGAAACAGAAGAACCGGAAGCTGAAAAGTTGACCACATCGGCACTCAGGCGTTTTTCTGCCAATTCAAATGAGATGCGTGTACGTGTAGAGTTCTCGAAAAAGATGTTGGCAATAGTAGTATCTCTCAGTGCGGGTACTTTCTTGATAGACCGTTGTAATACCTGTTTAAAGTTATCGGCCGTTTGGAAAATTCGTTCGATATCTTTTGTCTGGAGTTCTTTGATGCCTAACAGATGTTTTACTGACAGCGACATGTACAGCTAGTTTGTTTTTTGTTAATCAATGAGCACTACTTCGTCCTTATTATCTTTTTCCTTCCAATATACTTTTACCTTCTGTGTAATGATGGTATCTACCGTTCTTCCTACATAGTCGGGTTGTATAGGCAGTTCTCTGCTGAAACGGCGGTCTATCAGCACCAACAGTTCTACATTCTTTGGCCTGCCAAAGTCAATGAGCGCATCCATAGCAGCACGAATGGTACGCCCTGTATGCAGTACATCGTCTACCAAGATCACATTTTTATTTTCTATACTAAAAGGTATATCTGTATGAGAGGGTATTTGCAGGTCGTTGCCTTGGTGTACATCATCTCTATAAAAAGTAATATCCAACAAGCCGTATTTTATTTGCTGCTGACCTGTAAATTGTTTTACCAATGCAGATATACGGTCCGATAGCCATTTGCCACGAGGTTGTATACCAATGATTACAGTATCCTGAAAATTGAGGTGATTTTCAATGAGTTGATGTGCCAGCCGCTGCAGGGTAATATTTAGTTGGTTATGATCTAGCAGGGTCTTCAATCGCGTGAGATTTGGTTCAAAAATAAACAGCCTGTTCCTATTTTTCGAATATGGAGCAGAAAAATGTTTTCTGCTACCGTTTTCGATTGGTTAAATGCGCTACTTTCGCCCAAATACAGTCAAAAATAAGCATATCAAGCAAAATAATGTCTAATATCAACGATTTTTTTGAAGCATATGCCAAAGCAGTAGAGAATTATGATACCAAACTGATGGTTCGTTACTATGCACTGCCTTGCACACTACTATCTGACGAATCTACGACAATATTCACAGAGGCCAGCAAATTAGAAGGTTTGTTCAATCAAGGTACAGGTTTTTATAAGCAATTCGGTATAGCTATGGTAATTCCTGATCTGCGCACAAAACAGTCTCTAACAGATATGATCAGTACCGCAAAGGTGAACTGGAAATATCTGGATGCACTGAACCAACCAATATATGATTGTGAATACCATTATATACTCAAACAAGACAAACAAACCGGCTGGAAGATACTGACATCTATATCTGTAAATGAGAAGGAAAATATGGATAAATGGCTGAGTACCAGAAAGAAAAAAATAATATAATTACAAAGCCGACCATGAGTCGGCTTTGTAATTATAAGTGGTGTTATTGAAGACTATTGTTTGATAAGTGGCAGGCTTATTTTCTTATGGCCAGTCATGTCTCTTACTTGTATGATATAAGTACCAGAAGCTAATCCATTTACAAATAAAGATTGTTCGCTTTGGCTGTCTGAGATATACTCAGGTACCACTTGTCTGCCAAGTAGATCAAATACTACTACCCTATCTTGTATTTGCAAACCTGAGATATGAATATTCTCATTGAAAGGATTGGGATAAATACTGATCTTGGTTTCTTCATTGATATTTTCAATGCCTGTTGTAAGGTTTGTAATGTTTACAATATTGGAATTGGCAGTATCTGTGCATGTTACAACATGAGTTAATACCTGTGCAGTAATAGTATCGTTACCAGTTGTTTTCAGATAATGTATAGTAGGTACTGAAGTAATGCCTATAGTAATTTGGTTACGTTTCCATAAAATAGAATATCCACTACCTGCATTTGTCAATATTGCATTTACAAAAACACTATCACCTGTATGAGATGATGCAGGGCCACTAATATAAATGCTAGGCAAAGGAATGCTGACAGCCATTGGAAGTGAATTACTAATAGCTGTTATAGGCCAGTAACAACTACCAACAGGTGCGGATACCTGACAAGAAACCAAATAACCATTTGTAGGAGCATAATAATATTTAGGTGATGTTACACCAATACTAGTACCATTTACTTTCCAATCGTAAGAAGCCCCTACAACCATAGATATAACACTGTCTACCGCTAAAGCATTATGACATACTGCACTATCGCCCGCTATACTACCCGAAACTGCAATAGTATCAACTACAGATAATGTAAGAGTATTGCTGATAGCCGTATCAATTGTAAAACATGTACCTGAAGGAACAGTAACCTTACAATAAATATGATCTCCATTGAGAGGAGTATATGCATATGAACTGTTGGTACCTGTAATGATATTATTAACACGCCATTGATAAGATGCATTGGTAACATTTGTATTAGCTAAATAAGTAGCCAAAGCATTATGACATACCATTGAAGGTCCATTAAGAGTCACTGTAGGAATTGTAGCTGAATTGACAACAATATTAACAGTAGCAGGGAAAGAAGGACATTGATTGACACTATCAATTGCCACTACAGAGTAAATTCCGGAGTCAGCAGATTGCATATTGGTACGAGATGGATTTTCCAGATTAGAAGCAAATGTGTTAGGTCCAGTCCACCCATAATAAATATGTGATGAGGATGAAGATGATTGTAAATTGAGAGTAGCGCCAGGGCACAATGGGCTATTCCCAGAAGCTGTGGGAGTAGAAGGAATGGGCTTAATGGTCATACCGATATGGTTACTCCAAACAGATGAGCTCGTCAAATTACAGTAGATAGTATCACCGGTAACGAGATTAGTTGGAGAATAGGTACTACCGGTTACACCGGGGATCACATTGCCATTTTTAACCCATTGGAATGTAGTAGATGAAGTATTAGATGCGGTAGCTGTAAATACGATATTGGCACTGGCACATACGATATTACTTGGGCTAACAGTTAGTGTTACAGATGGCGGTGCTACCATTTTACGAATACGATTATTACCTTGATCATCTATATACAAATTACCATTAGCATCAGTAATTACAGCAACCGGATTATTTACTTGAGCAGAAGATGCAGGGCCACCATCGCCCCCATAGGTGGCAACACCATTACCAACAACAGTGGAAATGATACCTGAAGGTGTCACTTTGCGAATACGTTGATTTGAATATTCTGCTATATATACATTACCCATTGGGTCTACACAAACCCCATAAGGAGCACTGAGTAAAGCATTAGTAGCAGGACCACCATCACCATTGAAACCCCAGTTTCCGGTTCCTGCAATAGTAGTGATCATATTTGTAATATGGTCGATCTTGCGAACCCTATGACTATATTCATCGGCTATATAAAGATCTCCTGCTGCATCTGTAGCGATACCTGTAGGGTTATTTAGTTGTGCATTGATAGCCAAAATATTATCTCCATTATAACCTTGTACACCTGTACCTGCAATTGTGGTTATAATACCAGAGCTTGCAATTTTGCGTATGCGTTGATTATTAAGATCAGATACGTAAATATTACCTGATGCATCGCAAGCAATTGATGAAGGGAAATTCAAATAACAAGAGGCAGCAGGACCATTATCTCCGTAAAAACCCGGTATACCATTTCCGGCAATGGTTGTGATGATACCTGAAGTGTTGATCTTCCTTATACAATGATTATTCGCATCAGCTATATATAAGTTGCCAGCGAGGTCCATGGCTAATCCCCTAGGTGTATTCAGTTGTGCTACTGTATCTATACCTCCATCACCAGTATAGCCTGCGATAGTATTACCAGCTATCGTTTTAATAATTCCTGAAGGAGAGACTTTGCGAACGCGTTGATTGGCATTATCGGCTATATACAAATTGCCGGCAGGGTCTAAAACGATACCTGCCGGAATATTGAGTTCAGCAGAAATTGCCGGAATGTAATTACCATTAAATCCTGCAACACCAGTGCCGGCAACAGTAGTGATATTTTGAGCTATTGCTACATTACATGATAGCAAGAAAATCAATAAGAATTTTAAACCAGATATATTTTGTTTCATTGGGTAAAGTGTTTACAATCAGCTATAAATAAATTTTGGAGTGTAAACATAATACAGGCTGGTCGTTTTGGGTGTTAAGCAATTGTATTAAATGTTAAGGGTTTGGTAAGAGAATCATTCAATACGCAAAAGCCCTGCAATCTGCAGGGCTTTTAATATATCGAATATGATTATTTAATATTTATTATTTGAAAGCATTTAGGCCAGTAACATCCATACCAGTGATGAGTAGATGAATATCATGAGTACCCTCGTAAGTAACAACAGATTCCAGGTTCATCATATGGCGCATGATACTGAATTCGCCAGTAATACCCATACCACCTAATATTTGGCGAGCCTCCCGAGATATTTTCAGTGCAATATCGCAACTGTTACGTTTGGCCATCGATATTTGAGCAGGAGTAGCACGATCTTCGTTTCTTAGTACCCCCAGACGCCAGTTGAGCAATTGAGTCTTAGTGATCTCTGTGATCATTTCAGCCAATTTCTTTTGAGTCAATTGGAAACCTGCAATAGGTCTGTCAAATTGAACACGTTGTAAAGAATAGCGTAATGCAGTATCATAACAGTCCATAGCGCAACCCAATGCACCCCATGCAATACCATAACGAGCACTAGAAAGACAAGTCAAAGGACCTTTCAGCCCCTTGATATCAGGGAAAATATTAGCCTTAGGTACTTTTACATTATCAAACACCAGTTCGCCAGTAGCTGAGGCACGTAAAGACCATTTGCCATGCGTTTCAGGAGTTGTGAAACCTTCCATGCCACGTTCTACCACCATTCCGCGTATCTCTCCGTTAGGGTCTTTGGCCCAAACCACAGCGATATCAGCAAACGGAGCATTTGAGATCCACATTTTAGAACCATTCAAAATTACATGATCACCGGCATCGGTATAGCTGGTAAGCATTCCGGCAGGGTTAGAACCATGATTAGGCTCAGTAAGGCCAAAACAGCCCATTAATTCACCGGTTGCCAATTTTGGCAAGTATTTGTGCTTTTGCTCTTCGGTACCAAATTTGTAAATTGGGTACATTACTAAGGATCCCTGTACAGAAGCTGTAGAACGGACACCTGAATCGCCACGTTCCAATTCCTGCATCATGATACCATAAGAAATGTAGTCAAGGCCCGGACCTCCATATTTTTGGGGAATAAAAGGACCAAAACAGCCTAATTCACCTAATCCTTTGATGATCTGTTTAGGAAATTCAGCTTTTTGAGCATATTCTTCAATAACCGGGGATATTTCTTTCTTTACATATGCGCGAACAGTGTCTCGGATCAATTTGTGTTCATCTGTCAATAATTCATCAACGAGGTAGTAATCCGGATGTTGATATAAGTCTTTTTGCATAAAAATGTTAATATTATCAAGTTTGGTGCCGTAAAGGTAGCAATTTTGACATACGCGATATAGCTTTGTGTAAACTCTGCCATGAACATTTACAGAAAGTGTTAACTTTATAGAGATATAGAGTAAATCCATAACCTCTGAACACGTTATCTGTGGCTCATTCCAGCGTTAAAATACCTAAAAAGGTACAACAAATCACATAATCGGTTAAAAGTGGAACGTTATTTGTGGTAACTAAGTTAGGAGAAAATTAACAATAATCGCTTAACCTTTTTGTACTTTTTTTCGTCTATAGAGAGTTAAAGTAACAGAAAATATAAAAAAACAATTATGAGGCAGTTAAAAATTGCCACCCAGATCACGAACAGGGATTCTCAGGCGGTAGAGAAATATCTTCAAGAAATCAGTAAGATCTCAATGATCACACCTGAAGAAGAGACTACACTGGCACAGAAGATACATGTTGGTGATCAGCGTGCACTCGAAAAGTTGGTAAAAGCCAATTTACGTTTCGTAGTATCTGTTGCCAAGCAGTATCAGCATCAGGGCTTATCATTAAGCGATCTGATCAATGAAGGTAATTTAGGCCTCATAAAAGCTGCACAACGCTTTGATGAAACTAAGGGTTTTAAATTCATTTCATACGCAGTATGGTGGATTCGTCAGTCAATATTACAGGCTTTGGCAGAGCAAGGTCGTTTGGTGCGTCTACCTCAAAATAAGATCGGCACTTACAATAAGGCCAATAAAGCTTTCATTGCATTTGAACAAGAGAACGAGCGCGAACCTTCGACTGAAGAATTGGCAGAGATATTGGAAATGAGTGAAACTGAGATCACCAATATTTTTACCAGTAATACACGTCACACCTCATTAGATGCACCAGTACACGAAGCAGAAGATGTTGCTATGGGCGACTTACTGGAAGGCAGTAGTGATACTGATGGCGACGTAATGAAAGATTCACTGCGTGCAGAGATACGGCGCATACTGAAGTCTTTAAGCTCTCGTGAAGCAGAAATACTTGCAGCTTATTTTGGTTTAGAAGGAGATGACGGACCTACCATTGAAGAAATAGGCGAAAAATATGACCTTACCAAAGAGCGTATACGTCAGATCAAAGAACGCGCTATCAAACGTCTGCAAAAAGCCCGTTATAGCAACGCATTAAAGGTTTATTTAGGATAATAGATCCTTAAAATAGTATTGTATAAAACGCTTGTCAATTTGACAAGCGTTTTTTGTTTCCTTAATTATTGAAGTCAATACCTGAATTGACAGATTACTCATTACTTTTGGTCTCATTATGCGTCTACTCATTACACATATCAAACAGCTATGCCATACAGAGGTGGGAACTGAGAGGATAAGTCGTGTTTCCGGTTCTGCCATGAGCCATATACAATGTATAGAAAATGCATGGTTGCTTGCGGAGAACGGAACTATACACAGTTTTGGCAGCATGGATGATATACCCCATATGCATTCTGATGTGTGCATATCAGTTGCCGGCAGCATGGTATTACCTGCATGGTGTGATTCTCATACACATTTGGTTTTTGCAGCCCCCCGAGAACAAGAGTTCGTAGACCGTATCAAAGGGCTTAGCTATGAGGAAATAGCACGCAGAGGTGGTGGTATCCTTAATTCTGCCAAAAGGCTTAATGAAATGGATGAAAATGCACTGTATGATCAATCATTAGAAAGACTGCAAGAAGTAATGGCTCAAGGCACAGGTGCTATAGAGATAAAAAGTGGTTATGGATTGTGCCTGGAAGGGGAAATGAAAATGCTGAGAGTCATCAGAAAACTGAAAGAAAATGCCCATATACCGATCAAGGCAACATTCCTTGCTGCGCATGCATACCCCATTGAGTATAAAACAGACCATGAAGGCTATTTGAAATTGATTATTGAAACTATGTTGCCACAAGTAGCATACGAGGGGTTAGCAGATTATATAGATGTATTCTGTGAAGAAGGTTTTTTCAGTGTCAATGATACAGAAAGGATACTGGAAGCCGGATGGAAATACGGCCTCAAACCCAAAATACATGCTAACCAATTGCATCACTCAGGTGGTGTGGAAGTAGGTGTGAAAAATAATGCTATAAGTGTAGACCATCTTGAATGTGTGGGAGATACTGAGATAACCTCATTGCGAAGTGGCACAACGATGCCTACGCTATTACCAGCAGCAGCCTTCTTTTTGGGTATTCAATATCAGCCGGCACGCAGGATAATTAATGCAGGACTTCCAGTGTGTCTGGCTACAGATTATAACCCTGGGTCTTGCCCATCTGGCAACGTGCCACTTTTACTTACCATTGCTTGTACTCAATTAAAAATGACCCCTGAAGAGGCAATTAATGCAGTAACCATCAACGGAGCTGCTGCTATGGAGTTGGAAAAAAGCCTTGGAACCATAGCTATTGGCAAAAAAGCTAATTTGATAATCACTAAAAAAATGCCCTCTTTTGCACATATTCCTTACGATTTTGGCAATAATCCGGTGGAAAAAATGGTATTTTCAGGCAAAATCATGTGATTTTCAGGATATTGATAGTTTCGCTTTTTGCCTATAATGATTACATTTGCAGTCCATACAAAAATCATATAATTAATGGCTACAACAGCAGATATGCGTAATGGTCTGATCATCAAACTAGATGGCAGTCTTTACTCAGTAGTAGAATTCGGACAGAACAAAACAGCTAGAGCAGCAGCAAAAGTTTGGGCAAAACTTAAAGGTGTAGACAATAACCGATCTATAGAACATACATGGAACTCGGGAGATAATATATTTCCGGTACGTGTAGAAAAACGTCCTTATCAATTTTTATACAAGGATGACAGTGGTTTTAATCTTATGGATACAGCTTCTTTTGAGCAAATAGCCATGAGTGAATCTATGATAGACCACCCCGAATTATTCAAAGATGGTCAGGAATGTTATGTGATAGTAAATACAGAAACTGAAACACCTATGAGTGTAGAATTGCCTGCTAGTGTCAATTTACGAGTTACCTATTCGGAACCGGGTGTAAAAGGTGATACTGCTACACGCGCCATGAAAGCAGCTACAGTAGAAACAGGTGCTACAGTAATGGTTCCGCTATTCGTTGATACTGATGAGTTGATCAAAATAGACTCTAAGACAGGTGCATACATTGAACGCGTAAAAGAATAAATTAACCTCACACAACATAAATAATTCCTTATGGAGTTTAAGCAAATACAAGAGCTGATCAAAGTGATCAACAAATCCAACATCAGTGAATTAAGTATTGAAGAAGGAGAGTTTAAGATCACCATCAAGCAAGCACATACTACAGGTGAGACCCAATATGTGACAGTAGCACAGCCAATGCCTCAAATGCAGGCTATGATGCCTGCACCTGCACCAGTACAAACTGCTGCTGCACCAGCTCCGGCAGCTACAGCACCTTCGCCAGCTGCAACAAGCAATGATAAGTTGATCACTATCAAGTCTCCTATGATAGGTACATTTTATCGTAGCCCATCTCCTGATAAGCCATCATTTGTAAATGTAGGCGACGATGTAAATCCAGGCGATGTACTTTGTATCATTGAAGCAATGAAGCTATTCAATGAAATAGAAAGTGAAGTAAAAGGAAAGATCGTAAAAGTATTAGTGGATGAAGCTTCTCCTGTAGAATATGATCAACCACTTTTCCTTGTAGAACCGGCTTAATGTAAAAATTCAAAATTCAAAATTCAAAAATGGCCATTAAATGAGGCCATTTTTAATGATGGATTTTTTGATTTTTGATTTTTGACTTTTAAATCATCCTAAGTGTTTAAAAAAATACTGATAGCAAACCGCGGAGAGATCGCATTACGTATTATACGTACTTGCAGAGAAATGGGTATCAAAACAGTTGCGGTTTATTCTACAGCTGATAAAGATAGCTTACATGTACGTTTTGCAGATGAAGCAGTATGTATTGGGAAACCACAGAGTGCCGATTCCTATCTGAATATACCACACATCATGGC
>JBAWXE010000080.1:0-12780 GCA_037144255.1 Bacteroidota bacterium
AACTTCAATATGGTCTTATAATATCTCTTCATTTTATTTAGAGCGGTATAAAGATCATAGTCAGGTAAATAATCCATTAAATATATATTTTTTGTAAGGTAATAATTTATCATGGTTAACAGAAACAATAACGTGAGATTATATCTGTTAAGTATCTATAAGCTATAAAAGGCAAAAAGCGTGATTTTCATATTCAATATGGGCATAAATAGCAAAAGGTTTCAATTGCTTGAAACCTTTTGATTATCAGTGACCGCGTTAGGATTCAAACCTAAAACCTTCTCATCCGTAGTGAGATGCTCTATTCAGTTGAGCTACGCAGCCATTTTATTGGAGTGCAAAGATAGAAACTCCATACGATTTTACAAATTTTTATTGCAATACAATTATAGATTTTAGGCTAATTACCCCTGTTTTTTGCGTTAATTTGCCTAGATAACCTTTAAAATAGAGCCCAATTAATGCATATTGAGATTTGGTCAGTAGGAAAAGATAATGAGCCTTTTATCGAAAATGGGCTGCAGTACTATTTCCAAAAAACAAAACCATATAACTCTATTGAACTAGTCGTATTACAAATATCCAAAAAAAGCGCTACAACTGATCCTGAAAGGGCAAAAAATCAAGAAGAAGAACTTATTACAAAAAAACTACAACCACATCATTACCTCATATTATTAGATGAGAAGGGGAAGCAATTCAATTCTATACAATGGGCCGATCAGTTCCAACAACTTATGAACCGAGGCACCAAAACAGTTGTGTTACTTATTGGTGGAGCTTTTGGTGTTACAGATAATATTCGCAAACTGGCAAAACAATGCTGGTCTCTTTCCCCTTTGGTATTTCCTCATCAGTTAGTCAGACTCATCATTGCAGAGCAAGTATATCGTAGTTTCAGCATACTCAATAATTCTCCGTATCATCATTCATAAATACTATTTTAGCAATAGAAATACCCCCACATGTCTTATACACTCATCATAATACTTATTACTGCTCTTATTTCTGCTTCAGCCTTTAATAACGAGACTTTATATAATAAACTCATCCTTTGGCCAAGTAGAATGGATGATCCTCAAGAATATCACCGTTTAGTTACATCAGGTTTTATTCATGCAGATTGGATGCACCTCATTTTCAATATGATGACATTGTATTTTTTCGGTGTAGCTGTAGAAGGTGTTTATGCTCAAATGGACAAACACTATTTATTCATTGTTCTTTATTTGGCTGGTATCATGGCTGCCTCATTACCTTCCTTTATTAAGAACAGGAACAATGGATATTACCGTTCATTAGGTGCATCAGGTGGTGTTGCTGCTGTGCTATTCTCATTTGTATACTTTGCACCATGGCAAAAGATTTATGTATGGTTCATTCCTGTACCGGGTATCATTGCTGGTGTGGCATATCTGGTATACTCAGCTTACATGTCTAAAAAAGGTCGTGGATTTATCAATCATGATGCCCATTTCTGGGGAGCAATCTTTGGTTTTGTTTTCACACTTGTATTTGAGCCTTCTCATGGCAGGATATTCTTAGAAATGCTTCTGCATCCTTCATTTTAAAGAGTCTCCATTTGTATATATAATACTTGTTCAGTACTATCCTTTATCTTGAATCGTTCATCTAGTCGCATTCCGGCCACCCATACTATGCGCTTTCCGCATTCCAACACCCATGCTTGCTCTTTCTTATGTAGCGCCACTTTCTGATCTATAAAGTAGTTACTAAGTTTCTTTTTCTTCATTCCCATACCTAATGGATAGAAATAATCACCTTTTCTCCATTTTCTCAATGTAAGTGGCCATGTCACATGTTTCATATCCACGCAGGCAATTGCTGCACTTTCCGGTATTTTTGTTGGCTTTTTGTCCATTGAAAATACGAATCGTTGATTATGGCTTTCAATAGTACAAGGCACCTTATCAATACTAATAAGATCCGTTTCTGAATTAGGCAAGGTTGTAACTACCAGAAAATCTCTATCTCTGATAATTCTATGTGTTGGTGATATTACAAAATGACCACTCAAAGCTGACATCAACTCTATAATGTGGGGTACTTGGGCCGAAGTAAATCCATATGGTCTGAATAGTTCATAAAACAAGGTTTCAATACTTTCCCTCTTTTGTATTTTCCTTATTGGTACATAAAGATCCTGTCCTCTTTGCTCAGTTAGCTTTTTTCTTTCTATCTCTATGGCTTTATTGTAAATGGTCTCTATTTGTGCAAAACGTTGTATACTCTCATTAGCTTGCTGTATCCCATTAGGAAAACACTGGTTCACGGCTGGTATAATATGGTGCCTTACTGCATTTCTCAAATATTTATCACTGGCATTAGATGCATCCTCTCTATATGGCACAGAATGCATAGCCCCATATAATGTTATTTCGTCTCTTGTAGCAAATAGCATAGGGCGAATGATATAACCATTTCGTTCTGGTATACCATGCAATCCGCTCATGCCTGTTCCTTTGAAAAGGTTAATGAGCAATGTCTCTACATTATCATTAGCATGGTGTGCTGTTACAATTGCAGCAAGCTTGTTTTCATTCCTTACTGTTTCCAGCCAATCATATCTTAGTATTCTCGCAGTTTCTTGTATCCCTTTTTTCCATTCATCTGCTTTTTCTTGTGTATTAAAACGAGTTACATAAAATGTAATATTCCGTTCAATAGCCCATTGCATTACAATTGCCTCATCTTTATCTGCTTCTTCTCCACGCAATTGGAAATTGCAATGCGCCATTGCAAATGATACTCCACACCTATATAGCAGATCCGCAAGCACCATTGAATCTATTCCTCCACTAACAGCCAGTAGTACAGCTTTATCTGTTACTACAAACTTCTTATTTGCCCAATGTTCACAAAATGATTGTAATAAGTCCATATTAATAAGCCAGATCTTCATACTCTCCTTGTAATTCACTATAGCTATGCATATCTCCTGCTGCTTTAGCTACTTTCATCCCTGTTTCATAAATAGTTATTGCTCGTTCCTGTTGCCCTATTCTCTCCAGTAGCTTCCCTAAATGATAATAGCTAGCTACATAATTAGGGTCATGGGCTACATTCTTTTCAAACAAAACCAATGCATCCGTATCATTCCCCAATTTAATATATTCTAATGCCAACGCGTGATTTAAAAAACAATCATCCGGTGTCTGCTTTAGAAAATCCTTTAGCCGTTCTATTCTATCTATCATGGATATTCACTTTTTCAGTTGCAAAATTTAAAAAGGTTGCCCTTTATGGCAACCTTTTTAAGATAAGCTTTTCATCCATTATCTGGCAATTACCAGTCTGGTATTCAGTTTAGCATTCGGATGAGCATCGCTAAAATAGATCACATTATAGATACCATTAGATAGGCCATCTACATGTACATTCTCATTATTACTCTTACAGCGTTGTTCCATTACTACTTTACCTACCACATCATATATTCTTATCATTCCTTTCAGATCATTTACTCCTTGAATACTAATTGTCACTTCATTTTGTGCAGGATTAGGATATGCATTTAGTAATAACTCAAAAGCATTATTCACTTCTTTAACTCCTAAACCGGTCAAAACACTGAAATATTGAGTATATGTACAACCAAAATCATTTTTGTAGCTACCTGAATAATTATAACCATGCATAGGCAATAATGCACCACTTGGTAATTGTTTCACTTGCAAATAACCTGAATTTATAACGGGTGTTGGAGGAGGATTAGTATGCCATACCCACCAATCTAGTCCATCACAACCTAGGTCAGTGATCACTAGTTTATAACAACCTGAATTCAAAGCTAATGTGTCACTATATGTATAAGTAATGTGTGCATGAGTTCTTGATGCTACTACATTGTTATTCATATCAAATACTTGCCAACTGGTCTCGCTAGCGGTATCTGTATTCACAGCTGTTATGCCTTCATTATTGGTATGCATCAATATCACCAAATTGTTTGGCCAATTAGGTGTCGGTACAAACTGTGATGTCAAAGTGTTATTTGTGGTATCTGCATCCACTACACCGTTTACTTGTAACAATTTTGCAATAAATGTATAAGTACCTGTTCCGCCTGCTATCGAATTCAAATTTGCTAAACTGGGCAATACTACGTCTGTATCTCTTAAAGAAGCTAGGCTACCATTCCAAGTATATGTTTGTTGAGAAGAATCTTTGATACCATATTGTATCAGCACAGAATTAATAACAGATCCTCCTGTATTTTTAATATGAATTGTTGGCTGAGAACAAATAGGATTTTCACGATAATGCCCTTCATAATTGGTAGGAGCTATGATATCATCTAACGAGGCATCTAATGTCTTGTTAAATCCTCCATAGTAAAATACCGAACCTTCTGTAGTATAAATACCCAAACTACCACTACCTGTATAAGCATCATAAGTCACTCCCAAATTGAAATTACTTCCAGCAGTTATGCCCGGTAGATTATGAAAATGTGGCACCACCAAAGATCCCGGACACCAGTTAGCTCTTTCATATATCCATGTTCCGGTTTGAGGATACAATTCATTTGATCCACAATCATGGCGCCAAATAGTATCCTGTGCAATTTGTGTGCTATTCAATTGTACTTGATAATTGTGCGACATAAATTCACAACATCCATTATTATCACTACCGTGTCCAGTAATGATCCATTTCATAGTAGCACTTTGAGTTCCTATAGGTGCTGTTTCGGACATAGCCGTATAATGATTATTAATTGGATCAGTTGTACTTCCATAAGTATGACTTCCTGTCCATAATTTACTGATACCTTTTACATCACGCTCCGGTGTCCCCTCAATGAATGCAAATCTCAGATTCACTGTAAAACCACCCGAATATCCTGAATAGAATACACGCATGGTAGCAGTATCTCTTAATAAAGGATAATAGTCAGTTACATCAAATATATAATTGTAGGTAAACCCTGTAGCAAAACGCGGATCACCAACATTAGGTTTTGCATATGGAGTAATTAAACGTGCAAGCTCCAATGTATCTCCTGTTCTAGTCATTAGATAATTTTGTACAGTATAGTCCCATTGCGAGCAATACTGTGCTGATGCTGGACATGGGTATTCACCCAATGTGAACTCCATTAATATCTTACGATACGTAGTGGCAGTATTGGGAAATACAACCATGGTATCATAATTACCATACCAATTCGTACTGGCAGCATCATGCGATAACCATCTATTATTAGCCTGTACCCATGTAGTGTCCCCTGATGCTGCCTGCACTTGTAGGCCTAAAAAGATAACAGCAAATAGTAAGTAAATATGTCTTTTCATCCTTGGTTTTTTAAATAAATACGAATTTTCAAAGTTATATATTATATACCTAATACCGCTTATCGATAAAGAATATCAATAAGACCTATATTTAAAGTACCTTTGCGCACTAAATTTAAGGTATGTCAGGATTTACTGTAGCGATTGTAGGGAGGCCGAATGTAGGAAAATCAACGTTATTCAATCGTTTACTAGAGCAAAGAAAGGCCATTGTAGACGATATCAGCGGTGTTACTCGCGATCGCCAATATGGCGAGGCCGAATGGAATGGCAAAAAATTTAATGTAATAGATACTGGTGGTTTTGTAGCTCATTCCGAAGATATTTTTGAACGTGAGATACGCAAACAGGTCTTACTTGCTCTTGACGAGGCCGATCTGTTACTATTCGTTTGCGATACCATGACGGGTATTACCGGTCAGGACGAAGAAATGGCCCATATTCTTCGCAGAAACAAGAAACCTTGCTTATTGGTGGTCAATAAAGTTGATAACTCTGCCCGCGCCCTCGATGCAACGGAGTTTTATTCCCTTGGTTTCGATAAAACATTCTTTTTGTCTTCTATTTCCGGTAGCGGAACCGGCGAATTGCTGGATGAGGTGGCGTCTTATATCGAAGATCCTGAAAAAGAAGAGACCACTTATAATGATGAAGGTGAGGAAATAGTAAAAGAAGAACCTTCTGCTGTTCCTAAATTCGCTATCATAGGTCAGCCTAATGCTGGTAAGTCTACCCTTCTCAATGCTCTCATTGGTCAGGATCGTACGATTGTATCTGATATCCCAGGTACTACTCGAGACACTATTCATACACACTATAAATTATTCGGTCGTGATTTCATGCTGATAGATACTGCTGGTCTGCGTAAGAAAAAAAATGTACACGAAGACCTTGAATTCTACTCTGTCATACGTGCCATTCGTGCCATGGATGAGGCCGATGTTTGTCTGCTGGTAATCGATGCTGTAAATGGTTTCACTGCTCAGGATGTCAATATCTTTAGTCTGGCTACTCGTAAAGGCAAGGGTATTGTACTTTTAGTTAATAAATGGGATCTGGTAGAAAAAGAGACCAATACAGCCCGCGATTATGAAGCCGAACTCAAGAAAAAAATAGCTCCTTTCACTGATGTACCTGTTATATTCATTTCAGCTACAGAGAAGAAACGCATCTTCCAGGGTATGGAAAAAGCTATCGAAGTATACGAAAGCCGACACCGCCGCATACCTACCTCTAAGCTTAATGAGATCATGCTCAAAGAGATAGAAAGTTACCCACCACCTATGGCTCGTGGTAATGCCGTAAGGATCAAATTCGTATCGCAGGTGCCTACGGTAGTTCCTTCATTTGCATTCTTTGCCAATTACCCCGATTCTATAAGTGATACTTACAAACGCTTCTTAGAGAACAAGTTACGCGGCCATTTCAATTTCAATGGCGTACCAGTACGTATATTTGTTCGTAAAAAATAATCATACCCCCCGTCTGTTAATATATAAGTTGTGAAAACGAAAAAAATAAAAAAAGACAAGGTCAATATTATCACACTAGGTTGTTCTAAAAACCTGGTGGATAGTGAAGTGTTGAGTGGACAACTGAATGCTAACGGCATCAAGGTTATTCACGAGAATGCCAAACTGGATCATAATATAGTGGTGGTGAATACTTGTGGCTTTATCGATAAAGCAAAAGAAGAAAGTGTTAATACCATACTTGAGCAGGTAGAACTGAAAAAAGAAGGCCGTCTGGACAAGGTATATGTTACTGGATGTCTCAGTGAGCGTTATCGCAACGATCTTATGAACTCTATCCCCGAGGTAGATGCATGGTTCGGAACCATGGAATTACCACAAATGCTCAAAACTTTCAATGCAGATTACAAACAAGAACTCATCGGCGAACGCCTATTAAGTACTCCTAGTCACTACGCCTACCTTAAAATATCAGAAGGTTGCAACCGTACCTGTGCTTTCTGCGCCATCCCTCTGATGCGTGGGGCTCATGTTTCCAAAACTATTGAAGAATTAGTAGCAGAGGCTACACATCTCGTAAAAATGGGAGTTAAGGAGATCATGCTCATCGCGCAAGAACTCACTTACTACGGTCTGGATATTTATAAGAAACGTGCTTTGGCAGATTTGTTGAAACAACTGTCAGATGTGCCCGGCCTACAATGGATTCGCCTGCATTACGCCTACCCTTCCAAATTCCCTTTAGAGATTTTGGATGTCATGCGCGAGCGCGATAACATTTGTAATTATCTGGATTTGCCTTTACAGCATATCTCCAACAATATGCTCACTGCCATGAAAAGGCAGATGGACAAACAGGAAGTCTACGATCTTATACATGCTATTCGCGAACGTGTACCGGGTATTTGTCTGCGTACCACACTCATTGCCGGTTTTCCGGGTGAGACACGCGAAGATGTAGAAGAACTCAAGGCTTTCCTTGAGGAGATCCGTTTCGATCGTGTAGGTATTTTCACATATTCTCATGAGGAGAATACCTCCGGTTACGAATTGGTAGACGATGTCCCTGCCGACGAAAAAGAAAGACGTGCACAAGAGATCATGGAACTGCAACAGGAGATTTCTTACGAAAAGAATCAGGAAAAAATAGGTAATACTTACAAAGTACTCATTGATAAAAAAGAGTCAGGTCGCTACCTCGGACGTACCGAATTCGATAGTGTAGATGTAGACAACGAGGTAATAATTGATACTAAAGACAAACTTACCATAGGCGATTTTGTAAATGTCCGCATTACCAAAGCCTACGATTTCGACCTTGAAGGAGAGATAGTATAGGTGACACAAATATTATATAAACAATAAAGCCCTCACACTCTGTGGGCTTTATTGTTTATGAGACCTTATTATTATCTTTTCTCTATTAGTTTCACTACTGCCTCCCCTTTGCTGGTATTGATCTTCAATAAGTAAATTCCTGCGGCTAAATTTTCCACAGATATTGCATGTTCATTCGCTGCCATTTCAGATACTACCACTATCCTGCCATACATATCTGACAATTCATAAGAAACTGCTTGCCCACTATTGCTGATATTCAACACATCTCTTACCGGATTAGGATATACTGCAATGTCTGATTGGGTAATATTATTAATTACAGTAGGTGCAGCAGGTACACACATTGTAGGCGGAGAATATTTACATACCAAAGTATTCAATGTAGTATTACAATTCGGATGCCCTAACATTACATATCCATATGAAGTATCCCCACCTACATTCGTAGCTGTTGATACAGTAACGGAAGTGGTAATAGGCAGAGTATCCATCAACACCCAATGCGGTGTATTATTCGGATCGTATTGGTACATGTTGTTACTACAACCTCCTCCTACATAACCATAATCACATATCGAAAAAGATTTGGCCAATCTGGTTCCTCCCGTTGGAAAAGTATCTGCTACTGCTGCCCATTGGTTAAGTACCGGGTCATATAAAAAGAAATCACTCAGTCCACCTACATTGCCATTAAAGCCTGTGCCTACATAAGCTTTGTTATTGATCACAAAACTAACCGCCTGTGTTCTGGCACTTCCTATAAAATCTTGCTTTTGTGTCCATGCATTAGTATTCGGGTCATACGACCATAAATAAGTTGTTCCTACAGGCAGTACTCCTTGATTATCATAATTTCCTCCTAGTCCTACATAGGCCTTACCGGATATAGTAAATGCTATTGCATCTCCTGTATATCCCTGTATAGCACTAGGTAATGGCAATGCACTCACTGCACTCCAGGTATTAGTAACTGGATCATATTTCTTAAAATCATTGTAAACAGTATAACCTTGGGCTATGATATCATAGGGACCAAAACCCATACCTACATAACCCTCTCCGTTTAATGCAAAACCAACTGCCGAAAATCTCGCAGTACTCGTAAATGACGCTAATGTGCTCCATGTTTTGGTAACTGTATTATATCCATACAGCCCATTGGTAGGGTTACTCGATGAATTCATTCCTCCACATATATAGATAGTGTTCCCAATCGTAAAACTTGCAGAGAGTTGCAAACCTGAAATAAATGGGGGGATAGATGTCATCGAGTCCCAGCTATTTGGAGTATAACTGGCCCACATCTTAGTATTCATAAATAATACCAACGATAACGCAATGAGTAATTTGCTACTTAGTTTCATAAGTCTTGAGTTATTAGAGTTTTAAAAAATATTCTTACAGTTGTCTGCCAACCGCTCTACTATTATTGTTTGATAATTTGTCAGAGTACACTACCTATTAAGTGGGGGGAGGAATCTCCTATAGGGTGTCATACTACCCTATAGGTCACACAATACCAATCTGTCAACAAAAGTAGACACGAGCAAACTCACTCATATGATCAATAACAGATTAAAGGCTGATTCAAATCATCTATATACTTATAAATATTTTACAACAAGACTGCATGTGTGAATTATACAATTTATACCTAACATAATGTAACACATTAGTTCACTTAGCAACCAACCTTTGCATACAGAATTAATTCAAATTTGTATGAAAAGGAAAAAACTATTAATAATAATGGGAATGGTTGGTTTTCAAACAATATTCCTCACTTTTTGCACCAAGAAGAATCAAGTGCTGGATACTGGTTCATCTAATCCTACTATTTTATATGCTTCTAAAGGTACAGCCACACTGCAAGCCATAAATAGCTCTCCTTGGGATGGTACAATAGAGTCCATTTGGAATGATGCTACAAAGCTAACAGTACATGCTACTGTTCCCGACTTGGGCAATAATACATTTGCAGGATTTATTGGTAATGCTACAGATGTCACTATTCGTTCTTTATATGATGCCAACAATGTTTATTTCTTGGCAGAATGGAATAGCGACCAAAAAAACCTTGCTTCTTCACCTTGGTATTTCAACCCTACCACTCATTTATGGGCACAAGAAAGTAGTGCTCCTGTAAAAAATGCAGATAGTATTACGTTCCGTCCACCTTTTATTCAAGACCAGTTTGCCATTCTATTCAATATTGCCAATTCTTGCCCTACATTCGCTACCCTCTCTTGTTATGCTGCTTGTCATGCCAACTCTGCTTATGGTGGCACTACCCCTACCGGTGGTATCATGCGCACTAGTGGTCCAACCGAGTTTTTAGATTGTTGGAGAGCTCGTATGCTACAAGTAACAAATGTTAATCAGGCAAATGACACTTATCTCGATTGGGGTGCTGGGGTTTTAAATCAAAATGAAGTTCATAACGATGCTCAGCTATTAACTACCGATGGTGGTTTCAGTAACAAAAAGACATTAACTATTACTGGTACTTCCATTAAAGAAACAGTACCCATGTGGCTGATCCCTACTGCTGCTTATACCAATGGTGCCATTCTTCAGATCGACACGCTTTCAGGTGGCAGAGCACTAAAAGTAATTGCTGTAGATACCAATGGCATACTTACTCTTTCCAATTCCACTACTATCGATCCTCGTACTATCACGTCAGGCACTATATATCAACAAGTAGGTTCTGGCGATGGTGCTAATTGTATTCCGGGTAGTATTGTATCTCCTTACTCAGGTAGTCGTGGCGATGTAACTGCCAATGCCTTCTGGACCGGTACCGGTTGGAGATTATTACTCATGCGTTCTCTCAAGACTACTGATGCAGCTTACGATGTCGACTTTTCATCCCTCAGCGATCAATATTTCGGATTAGGTATTATGTTCAATGGTGCCGATAATCAACACGCTATTGCTAACGGCCTTCTTTTACGTTTTAATAAATAATTATTAATTCATTTTTCAGTCATGAAAAGAACATTAGTCATTATCCTATTGGCGGTAATTGTATTTGTCATTCCCGGTTGTTACAAAGTAGCCACTATACAGGTAGACAATTCAGCTGCAGTTACCAAAGCAGTAAGTATCAGCAAGGATATCATTCCCATATTTACCAAAAGCTGTGCTTTGTCTGGCTGCCATGGCTCAGGTGCTCATGTACCCGATCTGTCTGCTTCCAAAGCTTATAGCTCACTCATCAAAGGCAACTATATCAGTATTACTGAGCCCGCCAATAGTACCCTCTATCTATGGCTTACTGGCAAAAAATCCATTAAGATGCCCATGGGTGCAGATAACAACCCTTCCAATCTCAATTCGCTCACACTTGCATGGATAACTCAAGGGGCCAAAAACAACTAAACAAATAACAATGAAACACTCATCTATAAAGTTCACATCATTTTTTAGTTACACAAGCATCCTCCTTTTATGTTTGTTATGTGGTCATTCATCATTTGCCCACCCTACATTTATTCCATCAAGCCTCGATTCAGCCTCCGAGACTAACTCATCAACTGAAACACCTAAGTCTATTCCTGTAAAGAATACTTTCGAAAGCAATTTACTCATAGATGCTCAGTCCGTTATGGTACCTACTAAGGGCACTTTAGAGTTTGATATTCAGCACCGTTTTGGCATTGTCAATAATGGCTATTCAGATTTCTATGGTCTATTCTCCCCTGCTATCATTCGTTTAGGCATTGCATATGTACCTATTAACAACTTGCAGATAGGTATCGGGCTTTGTAGCGATAGGATGCAAGTAGACCTGAATGCTAAATACGCCATTGCTAAACAGAAAAAAAACGGCTTACCTATTAGCATTACTTATTATGGCAATATAGCCATGGATACTCGATCTGCTTCCGATTTTGTTACCAATGGCGACAGACTCTCGTACTTCAATCAATTAATGATAGCTAGAAAGATCACTTCAAAACTATCTCTACAGGCAGCCATCAGTTGCTCCCATTTCAATAATGTGGTAGGGTATATTGCCCCCGATGGCGCAATTAAGAATACCGTTAATAATGATCAGTTCACCCTTTCATTTATGGGCAGATATAAGATAACCAACCTTATGTCCATTTTGGTCGATTACGACCAGCCTCTTACCCAAAACACTACTAACAATCCTCGCCCCGATCTCGCTTTCGGACTGGAGATCATCACCAGTTCTCACTGCTTTCAGATCATTGTAGCCAATAGCCAGTATTCACTCCCTCAGAATAGTGCTATGTATAATCAGAACGATTATTCTAAGGGCCAATACCTTATCGGCTTCAACATGACCAAATTGTGGAATTTCTGATCAATGAATTATACATAAAACATAAAGCCCTCACAATGTGAGGGCTTTTAATATTAGGTTCCATACTCTTTATAATATTCACAAAACTACTTACCACAACACTGGCACGGGTTTGTAACCCCTGCCTTTTTTGTACCACATCAAGGCTCTCAACCCAAGCCACTTGCGCCACATCAAGGCTCTCATTTCAATCCCGAACTTGATTCAGGAAGAGATCTCCTGAGCCCATGCAATCAGCTTCCTTGCGTCATTAAGTACCACTGGCGCGGGTTTGTAACTCGTGCCTAAAAACACGCCGTTGTTGTGTGTTCCT
>JBAWXE010000081.1:0-12718 GCA_037144255.1 Bacteroidota bacterium
CTGTAGTATCATATAAATTTCCAATTCCTATTTTAGTAATCAATAATTGTGCCTTATTTATAGTAACAGGAGAAGAATAATGTGTGTTCAAATTAATATTAGGAATAGTTATATCTGCCATTGCGCCCGGCAAATTCTGTATCATCACAATAGAATCTGATATAGTACCATTACTGTGGTTATAGAAAGGCTCTACAGGATAACCAGCATAATTATGTCTGATCCAGTTCATATGTGCACAATAAGAAGGGTCGAAATAGAAACTTGCTGTAGCGGTATCTCGTGGTAGGTGAGATGAGTTGTAGTGATGATAATAAACCAAGATATTAGCCAGAGAATATGGATCGGCATAGTTACCATTGATCAAGAAGTATGGCAATGCTTTACCTACAGAATTAGTAGAGGTATCAGAGGGTTCGATAGCAATACCACCAAAAGCCTGAATGAATGCAGCTGTAGTAGAAGTAGCACCACGTGCAACTATAGCACTCAATGTGTCGATCAAAGCAGCTGTAAGAGTAATGCGTAAATGTGGTGCATGATTGACCCCCCATATTGATACGGAGTCATTACCAATTGAACTCAAATTACGAACACTGTAACCATTAATGGTACCCAGTGGCGTAGCCCTATTGATATTTACAGAATCTCTGCTATAAGTAAAATAATTCTTACTCATCGACATAGAATCCGTGATCCTGTATACAGAAAAATTCTGATTGATGGTAGATGCAGTATCTCCAAAAGTATAGCCAACATAGGGTAGTATCAAAACAGCAGAATCTATATTGAAAGAATCGGGGCTGGCTCCGAAAGTGAAACTAGGGTATGGTGGCAATAATTGCATATAGATACCTGCCAATGTCTTACCAAAAAACGGATCGGCATTGATAGTGCCTAAAGCGTGAGTGATATAAGTACCATAGCCACTGGTAAGTACAGTGTCATTATAGAATGTTTTGGTGATAAGAGTAGGGGTATCACCAAAAGTATGGATGTTGTCTATTATGGGTACTGCCTTTGCACTGATGATAGTATTTTCTCTACATCCTGTTTGTGTAAATGCTGCAATAATAATGAGTAAAAGAAATGCTACTATACTGCGGGTGCTATGCTTCAAGATCAATAAATTTTACTACGAAAATCATAAAACAAATACTAAGACTCTGTTAAGCTTTTATAAAGGTCTAAAAGAGGGGTAATATCCTCTTTCCAGCTTTCCTCATATTTTACTACCTTTTTATAGCGGCTAGGTTTTATCTCATCCATCAGCACTTTATCCAGCTTATCAGTACCATGTATCACCACATCGGCATATTTAGCTGCACCCAGTGTTATGGCAGTATTGGTACCTTCTTTATATATATCGAAATCTTTGTCTTTGATCTCGTTGCTGATCATAGCTTTTTTCATAAAATGGTCACCCAGCTGCTCCTTGAATTGGTTTTGCTGTGCAGTGTATACCACTTTAGAATAGTTGAACACAGGTTCTTTCTTATAAGCCGTTTTCAGGTATAAAGGCATTAAAGAGGTCATCCAACCATGACAATGTATGATGTGTGGAGGCCAACCGAATTTTTTGACTGTTTCTAATGCACTCTTGCAAAAGAATATCATACGTTCTGCGTTGTCATCGAAGAAGTTATCTTGATCGTCACGAAAAACAGCCTTACGTTTGAAGTAGTCATCATTATCCATGAAATACACCTGTAAACGGGCATTAGGCAGCGATGCTACTTTAATGATAAGGGGATAATCGTCCTTATCAATAATAACATTGATACCAGACAAGCGTACCACTTCGTGCAAGCGATGGCGGCGTTCGTTGATGATACCAAACCTAGGCATGATCACACGAACTTCCAGACCGGCATCAAAAGTCTTGATGGCCAGTTTATTCAATATCTGCGCAAAATCCGTAAACTCTATATAAGGAGATAATTCGTTCGCAACAATTAATACACGTTTTTTTGTGTCTGCAGACATGAGGTTGTATTAGGATTAAGAAAACTGAAAACAACTTTAACTAAAAAATTGTCTGCAAAATTACGAAAATATTAAATTCCAAATTTTACTTTGCGGTATTTAGTTAAACATCAAGCATGGTCATCATCAAAAATACAGGCGAATTAAGGCAATATTTAGCCTATGAAGGCCATGGGAAAAGAGATATTTGTTTTGTTCCTACTATGGGCGCATTGCACGCGGGGCATGGCTTTCTGGTGAAAAAAGCTAAGGAAAAGCAAGATGCCCTTGTAGTTTGCAGCATATTTGTAAATCCTACACAATTCAACGAAAAAAGTGATTTTGATAAATATCCGGTGTCGGTGGAAGCAGATATCGATCTACTGACCAATATGGGCTGCGATGTGCTCTTTTTACCAACGGTAGAGGAGATGTATCCTGGTGGGACGGATAAGGTGCCGAGTTATGACTTTGGGTACCTGGATACCATACTGGAAGGGGCTCAGCGCCCCGGGCACTTTAAAGGAGTAGGGCAGGTAGTAGGCAGATTATTAGAGATAGTAAAGCCTCAATATCTGTACTTAGGGCAGAAGGATTACCAACAATGCATGGTGATAAAAAAATTATTAAGTATCATTTCTAATACTGGCGTTAATATTATTATATGTGATACTGTGAGAGAAGCAGATGGCTTGGCAATGAGTTCTAGAAACAGAAGACTTACTGCTCCACAACGTATCACAGCAGCTGCCATATATCAATGTCTGGTATCTATACAAGGGAAACACCATGCAGCCAGATTTGAAGTAGTACAAAAAGAGTGTATTGAACTGCTGAAGGATAAAGGATTTGAACCGGAGTATGTAGCCTTGGCAGATGCGCGCGATCTTACATTACTGGATAATTACCAACCGGACATCCCTATGGTAGCATTGATAGCTGCCAGAATAGGAGATGTCAGGTTGATAGATAATAAATTGTTGTAGACACCTAGTCTACCCGTGTTATCTTAATAGTGTTGGTTGGTAAATGTTGATGTACAGGTGTGCTACCAGTATTAATGATCACATCACCGGTATGTAGCAGATCTTTTGCTTTGAGAATATTGATCTGATCGGCAATGATCTTATCCATGCTTTCTTCCTTATCATAATAGAATGCTTGTACACCCCAGCTCAAACTTAATTGATTCACCAGAGTTTGTGTTTTAGTGAAAATAAATAGTGGAGAACGCGGACGGAAACTGGATAACATAAAACCAGTGTAGCCTGATTGTGTCATACCAATAACAGCATTTGCTTTAACATCGGCAGCCATCTCGCAGGCATTGTAACAAAGAGCATCGCTAAGGAAAGAGGGAGAGTGGGGTTGTGGCACTAAGTTCTTATTATATACCAGTTCTTCTTTTTCTACTTCCTCAATAATACTAACCATTGTTTTTATTACCAGCTCAGGATACTTTCCCATAGCTGTCTCGCCGCTCAACATCACTGCATCAGCACCTTCCAGTACAGCATTGGCCACATCTGTTATCTCACTACGATTGGGGCGTGTGCGGTCTATCATACTCTCCATCATTTGCGTAGCTATGATCACCGGTTTGGCACGATGTATACATTTGCGAATGATGTTCTTTTGTATCATCGGTATCTGTTGCAGAGGCAATTCCACACCCAGATCACCTCTTGCTACCATTACCGCATCTGATGCGAGAATGATCTCACGCAGATGTTCCAATGCCTCTGGTTTTTCTATTTTAGAAATGATCTTAGCATTGCTATTTTTTTCTTTCAATTTATCTTTTAGACCTATTACATCCTCCGGGCGACGGACAAACGACAATGCTATCCAGTCTATTTTTTGAGTAAGAATAAAACTCAGGTCTGCTAGATCTTTTTCCGTAAGAGATGGTAAAGATATTTTGGTATCAGGCAGGTTCACTCCTTTTTTAGAAGTGAGCAACCCTTCATTCAGTACTTTTACTTTCACACGATTATCATTGCCTATTTCCATCACCATTACTTCTATCTTTCCATCATCTATCAATATCTTTTCGCCTACACGTACGTCTTTGTAAAAGTTGGGATAAGAGATGTAAACATTCTCCATAGTGCCAATGCACTTTTCGTTAGTAAAATAGAATTCATCATCTTTTTGTAATTGCAAACCATCATTGGCTATTTCGCCTACACGAAGTTTGGGGCCTTGCAGATCTGCAAGTATGGCAATATTGAATGGAAAAGTCTCATTTATACGATGGATATGGTCTATTACTTCTTTATGTTGTTCGTGGGTGCCATGTGAAAAATTGAGTCGAAATACATTCACACCTTCCTGAACTAATGATAGTAATTTTTCATATGTATTGCAAGCCGGTCCGACGGTAGCGATGATCTTGGTTTTGTGGAGCATAATATTTGATCTGTTTTGAATGGTGCAAAGTTCCTGAGAATCGGTTAAATACTACTAGTTTCAGCTGTTAAGTGTTTGCCATATTTTGCCTTTTGAGAGGAACCAACAACGAAGATAGATATTCCCTAATAGGGTTTTTGCATTATTGGGCGGAAGGGTGTAGCTTTGCGCCCAAATTATCATAGATATTTAGCATAATATGTCGGGACAGCTTAAAGAGGTTCGCAACCGTATAAAATCCATAACATTAACACAGCAGATCACTAAAGCCATGAAAATGGTAAGTGCTGCTAAGCTGCGCCGTGCACAAGATTCCATCATACAGATGAGACCGTATGCACAGAAATTGCAGGAGATGCTGAGCAATATTGTCAGCAGTGTATCTACAGATATGTCTTTGCCATTGGCTGAAGAACGTCCTGCGGAGCGTATTTTGTTGATACCTATTACCAGCAATCGTGGATTGTGTGGTGCCTATAATACCAACGTAATTAAAACTACCCGCCTTTTACTGAAAGAAAAGTATGCTGCACAGGATGCTAAGGGCAATGTAACAGTGATGCCGATAGGTAAGAAAGGTTATGAGTTTTTTACACGTCAGAATATGAAGATGGTAGATACTTATTGGAACATACTTTCTCATATCACATTTGATAATGTACGTGAGGCTGCAGTGTATGCACAAACAGCATTTCTGAATAAGGAATATGATAGGGTGGAGCTGGTATATAGTCAGTTTAAGAATGCGGCAACACAAAACTTTATAGCTGAACCTTACCTTCCGATTCCTAAAATGGAAAAGACAGAAGGCAAAAGCAAGAGTGTGGATTTCATTTTTGAACCATCGATGGAGGTATTGTTACTGGAATTGATGCCTAAGATATTGAACACACAAGTGTACAAGGCTGTATTAGATGCTAATGCATCTGAAGAAGGTGCGCGTATGACTGCAATGGATAAGGCAACAGAAAATGCCAACGAACTGCTCCGCTCATTGAAGATTAGTTACAACCGTGCACGTCAGGCAGCTATTACTACCGAACTTACGGAGATAGTAAGCGGTGCGGCTGCATTACAAGGATAATTAGTTACTTCTCATTTATATTACAAAACCCCTGCGTTCATTTGCAGGGGTTTTGTTATTTTTAATAAAATTATACTTATGCGTTGCATCTTGTTTGTTGTTTTCTTTTTTTGTACATCGCTGTTTTCTTATGCACAACAAGCAAGTGTTAAGACCTATACTACACCTCTAGCAGGAAGGTATACCGGAACGGAAGAAGGTAATAAATACTACCCGCTATTGTATAATATGGAAATGCCAGAGCCTGATGCTGATATGGAACAAGTACGGCTACAAGCAATAAAGGCGGAGATACATCAAATGTTTCCTTATAGGCAAGCTGCAAAATTACATAAGACGACTTCAGCAGCAATGCCGGTTGTTTCAATTGGTTTTGTAGCGGATTCATTATCGGGTATACCACCTGATAATTATGTCGCTGTATCCAATCATGATAGTGCAGTGTCTGTAACCAATACATGGATCGCATATCATAATTCATTGACAGGTGCTATTACAGGTAGGAAACAACTTAGCGCATTTTCTGCAAATGTAGGATTACCAACAGGAGGATTGAATAGTCAAAACTATCGTTATGACCCTAAGATCATCTACGATCAGGAAGCTGATCGTTTTATCTCTATCATGCTCAATGGTACTGACCAAAATAGCTGGGTAGTAGTAGGCTTTTCCCAAACCAGTAGTCCATCGGGTGCTTGGAATTTTTATAAATTCGTAGGTAACTATAATAACGATTCTACCTGGTTCGATTATCCGGCTATTGCCCTTACAAAAGATGAATTCTTCTTTACCGGCAATAAGATCAAAGACAATGTAAGCTGGCAAACAGGTTTCACACAGTCTGTTATTTACCAGATAAGGAAAAGTGATGGTTATAATGGAGATGCAACACTGACTTACCATATATGGGACAATATCAATTTTGGTGGGCAAGCTATCAGGAACTTGTTTCCTGTAAAAGGTGGTAGCAGTCTGAAAGGCCCTGAACAGTATTTTCTTTCAAATAGGAATTATGCGACACAAAACGATACTGTCTTTTTGGTGAAGATCCCGGATACACTGAATAGCGGAAATACTAATCTTGCTATTACACCACTTGTATCAAATGTCAATTATGGAGTGCCACCCGATGGTCGACAAAAGGATACAGCAATTCATCTGGCTACAAACGATGGTCGTGTATTGGGTGCATATATCGAAGGGACTGAGATACAATTTGTAAGTACAACAGTAGTACCCGCTACCGGGGGGGCAGGTGTATATCATGGTAAGATCACTAATGTAACAACCACGCCATCTCTTTTGGCTCAGATATATGCTATTGACACATTGGATTTTGGCTACCCTAATATTTCTTATGCAGGCAACTTCAATGGGTCTAATAATTCCATTATCTCTTTTGATTATTCAGGTCCGCAAACATATCCCGGACTTGGGGCTATGTTCTATGATGGAACACAATATTCTGGTATGTTAAATGTAAAAGGTGGCGATACATCCATCAAGGTTCTCGTAGGTACTGGCGGTGGCCCTGCCACCGAACAACGTTGGGGAGATTACACAGGTTCTCAACCCGACTGGAGCAGTATAGGTGCCGTATGGATAGAGGGAATATTTGGACATAAGCACTATGCCAGCACCAATTATGGTAATTATATGGCCAGACTTACTTCTCCATATTGGACATCAGTACCGGTTATCCAGCCATTAGCTTCAAATTCTGCATTATTTCCTAATCCGGCAGAGCAATTCATTAACATTGATTTTAAACTGAAACAAAACCAAGCACTACATTTTGTTATATATGATATGCAGGGACGCATGGTTGATAAACTCCTGGATCAGTATTGCACAGAAGGTATGAATCGTATTCAGTTCAATATTGCACCATTGGCCATTGGTACCTACATTTTGAAGGCTATGGATGAAAAGGGCATTCAAGTGATGGTACATCAATTCATAAGAAAATAATTGATGACTTTATTTCCGTTTGCCATACTAACTTTGGGACTCTCATGATGCAACTCCTTTTTAATGTCACTCTTGCCTTCAGGGCTATAAGAGGCAACCGTTTAAGATCTATTCTTACGGTGGCTATTATAGGTTTGGGTATCATGGCATTGATAGGTATACTTACTGCAATAGAAGTGATGAAGGCCAGTGTGTATTCTAATTTCAGTAGTATGGGAGTCAATTCTTTTCAGATCACCAGTGATGTGATCAAAAAGAAGAAAAAGAAAGGCGGCCTCAATCTCAGCATAACCGAAGGTAAAAGCATCAATTATGATGAGGCAAGAGCATTCAAGGAAAGATTCAAATTTCCGGCTAAGGTAGGTATCTCCTTTACAGGTACAGGTATTGCTACTGTCCGCAATGGCTCTGAAAAAACGAACCCAAATGTGAGAGTACTGGGAGTAGATGAGGTGTATATGGGAGTGACAGATACCAAGCTGGGGCATGGTCGAAATTTTTCTAATTACGAAATACAGTTTGGGGAGTATGTGTGCATACTGGGTAATGGTATTGCCAAAAAATTATTTAAATCGAAACTAGAACAAGCCATAGGTCAAGTAATATCTGTTGGCGAGATCAAATACCGAGTGATAGGTATAGCAGATGAGAAGGGAGGCAGTATGATGATGAATGCTGATAATCAGGTATTCATTCCTATAGATAATGCACGTGCTGTATATGGTGGTGACAATTCTTACTTGATAAATGTAGAAGTGAACGACGTAAAAGTTAAGCCCATTGCTACTGAAGAAGCGGAGGGTCTATTCCGTGTCATCAGAAAGCAACCATTAGGTACTCAGAACAATTTCACCATTAATCAAAATGACAGCCTTGCCTCTATACTTATGGATAGTATCAAGTATATAAGATGGGCCGCTGTATTAATAGGCATTATCACTTTATTAGGTTCTGTAATAGGCCTTATGAATATCATGTTAGTATCTGTAGCAGAGCGTACCAGAGAGATAGGTGTCAGCAAAGCACTTGGTGCCCGTTCCTCTACTATCAAACAACAATTCCTTACCGAGTCTATACTTATCAGCCTCATGGGTGGTGTGATTGGTATAGTTTTAGGGATAGCTGTAGGTAATCTTTTTGGCCTTATTTTCCATACAGGTTTCATTGTGCCTTGGATGTGGATCATCTTTGGCGTAAGCCTTTGTGCCGTTGTAGGTGTTATTTCAGGCCTTTACCCGGCCATTAAGGCCTCTAAACTCGATCCTATCGTAGCTTTACGTTATGAGTAACATTCTTTTTAATATCTCTCAATCGCTTAACTTGCGCCTGTGTTAGGATTAGTTTACAAATCTACAGGCAGTTGGTATGTCATTCGTGATAAGGATGGGGTATTCTGGAATGCCCGCTTAAAAGGTAAAATGAAAACCGATGAAGGTATTTCCTCTACCAATCCTATTGCTGTGGGCGATACTGTTGTTTTTGATGTGGAGGATGCAGATGTGCATACAGCCATGATCAAAGAAGTGTCAGACAGGCGCAATTACATAGTACGTGTTTCTCCACACAATAAAAATCAAAAACACATAGTTGCTTCCAATTTAGATACGGCTCTGTTGGTTGTCACTATTACTGAACCCAGAACATCTCAGGGTTTTATAGATCGTTTTCTGATAACTGCTGAGGCTTATCATATACCTGCCATTATTGTCATCAATAAAATCGATGTTCTGAAAGAGAAACAACAGGAGCAATTAGTACACTGGCAACGCATGTATACCGCAGCAGGATACGATGTGTTTTCTGTAGTAGCATTACTACCGGATACTATACTCCCTTTGCAACAAAAATTGAAGGATAAGACCACGCTTTTTAGCGGACACTCCGGAGTGGGTAAAAGTACACTTATCAATCAATTGATACCAGGTATAGACCTGCGCACTCACGAAGTATCTGGCTGGAGCGGCAAGGGGCAGCACACTACTACATTTGCAGAGATGTTTGAACTGCCAAGTGGCGGCAAGATCATTGATACGCCCGGGGTTAAGGAGTTTGGCCTTATCGATGTATCTGCTGAAGAATTGTCGCATTACTTCCCTGAAATGCGAAATATAATGAGTGAATGTAAATTCAATAATTGTCAGCATCTGAACGAGCCTGGCTGTGCTGTAAAAGAAGCTGTAATGAATGGTGCCATTGCTGCTGATAGATACATTAGTTACGCTGGTATCATGGGTACCATAGAGAATGAAAAGAAATGGTAAGTACCTTTTAATATAATAGATAATAATTCCTAAATGATCATTTATAACGTTACCGTAAAAGTTACACATGCTATTCAAGAACAATGGGTTCATTGGATGAAACAAGAGCATATGCCCGAATTGATGCGTACTGGCTTGTTCATAGATAGTCGCTTATGTCGTTTGTTAGAGCAAGATGATGCAGATGGTGTAACTTACATAGCGCAATACTTTTGCGATAATATGGAATATTACAACACCTACATATCTGAACATGCACCGTTGATGCGAGAGAAGGGGTTTAAGAAATTTGGAGATCAGTTCATTGCATTCCGTACAGTCATGCAAGTAGAGTCATAGTGTGCTGCAGGTAACAGCTTCATTGTTCATTCGCTGCTTTAAGACATTTACATCTTTTATGTCATATTTCCAAAAGTGGCTATGGGTAAAGCTTACAAAAGATTGAGATTTTCCCTTTTTAAAATGTTAAATGTTAACTATCTGTGGAAATCGGCTACAGGAAAGGCTTTTAGGGCTAAAAAATAATTCGCTGATATTTGGAACTGTGTTAAAGGTGAGTATATTTGCTGTATCACAAAAAATGATTATTCACAATAAAACAAAAACAGGCTATGAACAAAGCTGAATTGATCGACAAAATTGCCAAAGATTGTGGCATCACTAAAACTCAAGCTAATGAAGCATTGGACTCTCTGACCGCTGCTGTCATTACTACCCTGAAAAAAGGTGATCGCGTTACTTTAGTAGGTTTTGGTACTTTCTCAGTATCAGAGCGTGCTGCACGTAATGGTCGTAATCCTCAAACAGGTGAAGTGATCAAGATCAAAGCTCGCAAAGTGCCTAAGTTCAAGGCTGGTAAAGAATTCTCTACCAAGATCAGCAGTGGTAAAAAATAGTTTTTACTGCTTGCGGATATAAAAAGCAAGGGACAGAGTGCGTTTCTTGCTTTTTTTTTATCTTTACAAAATCTTAATTAAACAATCAATTATATGGGTAGAGGTGATAAACGTACCAAACGCGGTAAAATATCAATGGGTAGTTTCGGAAAACTTCGTCCGGCAAAGACTACTAAGAAAACAAAAGCTCCTGCTGAGAAAAAAGCATAATAAAGCGATTGCCGCCAAAAAGCCGTCCCGGTATTGCCGCGACGGCTTTTCTTTTTATGTCAATCATCGGTCTGTATAGGCTTTGAATAACATAATAATGACAAAAACATCTCTTTCATATATCTAATATTCGAAAGAATTCTGCTATTTTGTGGTTAATAACAGTGCTCATATGAGTGCTATTTAAGTATATTGGTCATTAACACTACATTTATGTATCAACAACTCTTGAATAAAGAGAATAAGTTAGCTGTCATAGGATTAGGATATGTGGGGTTGCCTATAGCATTGGCATTTGCCAAAAAAGTTAAGGTCATTGGTTTTGATATCAATGCCAAACGCATAGATATGATGAACCGTGGTATTGATCCTAGTAACGAACTGGAAACAGAAGCTTTTGATGGTTGCGATATTGTATTTACTTACGATCTACAAGTGCTCAAAGAAGCACGATTCTTTATAGTTGCAGTACCTACGCCTGTCGATCAGTATAATGTGCCCGATCTTATTCCCGTTATCAAAGCTTCAGAAACCTTAGGTAAGGTCATCAAGAAGGGCGATTATGTTGTATACGAATCTACCGTTTACCCTGGTTGTACTGAGGAAGACTGTCTGCCGGTTATTGAAAAAATATCAGGTCTTAAGGCAGGTGTAGATTTCAAATTCGGTTACTCTCCTGAGCGCATCAATCCCGGAGATAAAGTACATACATTGCAAAATGTTATAAAAGTAGTTTCAGGCTGCGATGCGGAGGCTTTAGATAATATTGCTCCTGTCTACGAACTAGTAGTAAAAGCCGGAGTTCATCGAGCATCTTCTGTAAAAGTAGCTGAAGCTGCAAAGATAATCGAGAATACGCAACGTGATCTGAACATTGCTCTGATGAATGAACTGTCCATCATCTTCGATAAGATGGATATCAATACTTACGAGGTGCTGGAAGCTGCCGGTACCAAGTGGAACTTCCTTAAGTTCTATCCGGGTCTCGTTGGTGGTCACTGCATAGGCGTAGATCCTTATTACCTTACCTATAAGTCCAATCAGTTGGGCTATCAGTCTCGTGTCATACTCGCAGGCCGTAGTACCAATGATGAAATGGCCGGCTATGTAGCCAAAAAGATCATTCAGGCTATTATCAAGACAGGTGCTAATATTGCCACTGCCAAGGTATTAGTAATGGGTACTACTTTCAAAGAGAATGTATCCGATATACGCAACTCTAAGGTAGCTGATATGGTGAAGGAATTACAAGGCTTCCATGTCACAGTTGATGTTATAGATCCTTATGCTGATAATGACGATCTCATACATGAATATGGTTATGGTCTGCAAGCTAAACCTAGTAATGATTACGATGCAGTAATAGTAGCAGTGAACCATGAGGCATATTGCGGTCTGGATGAATCTTACTTTACAGCAATCACCAAACCCGATGCTATCATTGCAGATGTAAAGGGTATATATAGGAATAAGATCACGAAACTTAAATACTGGAGTTTATAATGCCTGTTTTTCACACCTTAGATATATCGAAGAAGAGTTTTTTAGTAACCGGAGGAGCAGGCTTTATCGGCTCACACATTGTCGAGTATTTGCTCAAGAATGGTGCCGGTAAGGTAAGGGTATTGGATAATTTCATGACCGGATTTCATGAGAACCTCAGTCCATTTTATGCTTACCCTGCATTTGAATTCATAGAGGGTGATATCCGTAATTTTGATACTTGTATGAAGGCTTGCGCAGGTATAGACCATGTTACCCATCAGGCAGCATTGGGTTCTGTGCCTCGTTCTATCAAAGACCCTGTTACTAGTAACGAAGTAAATATCACAGGTCAGCTCAATATGCTGACTGCTGCTAAAGACAGTGGTGTTAAGACATTTGTTTATGCATGCATAAACAAATGTCTTAACACCACT
>JBAWXE010000082.1:0-12717 GCA_037144255.1 Bacteroidota bacterium
ATCTAATACCCTTTTGCAACCTGTTGAGGTATACACTAGCTATGTTTGGTTTCTCATCATTTTTGTTAGACTCTTCATCAACAATTGAGGCTAAAATGATAGTTTGTAGTGGAGTAATGTTGTGCTCTTGTGCTAATGCTTTGCGTTTATCGGTCCAGAAATGAGTATAGGTCTTTTCTATCTTACGAAATGCTTTATCAGCATTGGTGTTCCAATAAAATTCATAAGTGTCGGGCATGATACTACACATAACAGTATTGGTATCTAATGCAAATATGGATAAGTATGCATTATCTGTCAATAAGTGTTTCAGGCTTTGAGAATCGGCTTCGAGATTTGTAGATACTAAACGAATAAAATCTTGTTTGGTACGTAGTTTATTGATAACCAGTTTTACTGGCGTTTGTCTGCCAGAGCGTAGCATACGGATTATGGAGAAATTGCTCATGCCTGGTGTAATAGTATATTTGCCGGGGTGTATACGATCGGCTAATCTGGCTGGTTTGGCTAATAGATCGAAACTCAGCATATCATTTACAAAGCCACGAGAACGGAGTGTTATTTTTACATCCCGGTAAGTAGCACCTGTATGAATATACAAACACTCGTCGTGAGCAAAGCTACCCGTATTAGGACCGAAGACCTTGAATGCAGCTAAAAGCACACAACAAATGCTAATAACCAGTGCCCCACGTAGCCAATTGAAATTTTTTTTTCCTTTTCTTTTTTTTGCTGCACACATGAAACTAAAAATAAAAATACCTGCTCAATATATGAGCAGGCATTCAGTATTATTTAAGAGTTATTTTATTATTTAGCCTTTGCAGGTGCTGATTTTTGAGCAGGTGCACTACGTTGAGCTTTAGTATTAGTATTGTTGGATGTTTTAGGTTTTTCGTAAAACATCACACAAATGATACATAAACCGGCAATGATACCCATGCTGGTCCAAGTGCCTTTTTCCATCACGTCGGTAGTTTGCTTAACACCCATAACCTGGCTGCTAAGATTACCAAAAGAACCGGACAGTCCACCACCTTTAGGGTTTTGGATCAAAATGAAAAATCCTAATACTACACAAGTAAGTAATATGATAATGGTAAGTAATATGGTCATGATTCTTTTTCTTTTATTAAACCTTCTATTCTGCGGGCAAAATAAGTACTTTTTTGAGGATTGCGCAAACTTAATTTGCGAAACATATCTATAGCTTTATCATGTTTGCCTTGTTTGATTAAAATTTCAGCTAAAGATTCGCTGGCAAGGTCATCTTCCTTGGTAATAGAATTCACTGCCATAGCAAATACATTCTCAGGTATTTCCTCGTTTTCTTCCTCCATTGCGGCAGCTAGTTTTTCTTTTTGCCACATGGTCTTTAGGTTCTTTTGATCCTGTTGTTCTTCTTTTGCTTTTTCTCCTTTGGTCTTGAAATGAGTAAGCCATTCTGTAAAACTCATGACAACCATTAACGATTTAGGATCTTCTACAGGCGTGTTTTGTACACTTAGTTGATCTACCTCTTCAGGAATATCGTTAGATACGGGAATGCCTACGTGTAAGAAATAATCTTCTGTATAGTAAGGTTGTATCAGGTTCTCTTTTTCTGAGTTAGCAGCTTCTGCTACTTTTGAATTGATCGATTCTTCAATAGGGGTTGTTTCCTCTAATGGGTTGATCATTTGTGCTGTAGAAATAACCACAGCGTCTTCTTCTATTTCATCTTCCGGATCTTCTTCCCAGATACTTTGTTCTGATATGGCACTTACATGATTAATATTGCTTGCAACTTCAATGAAATCGGGGGTTTTAGAGCTTATTTCAGGTTCTTCAGAAATAAAATCCACTTCAGCTCTCATTTCGTCAAATGTTGGTACGACCTCTGCTTGTGTCTCTGTATTATCTTCTTTTAATGAAAGTACTTCGTGTGTATTTATTTCAACATCAGCACTCGCTTTCAGTTCTTCTTCAATTTGTTTTAATTGGGCATCTATATCTATTTCTTCTTCAGTATCTATTTCTATTTTTTTCTGGTTTAATCTTCCGGAAGGAGCAATTGTTGTTTCATTTTCGACTTGCAGAAACTCATTGAATAACAACCAGTTACCCTTATAAAGTTGCATCTTATCGAGCATAGCAGGAGCATAAAATTCTTGCTCATGCAATTGCGCCGCTTCCATATACCTAGTAGGAACAAAATAAGGATACTTGAGTATCAGAGCGGCAATATTCTTCCTGTCACTTTCGTTGTAGGAAAAGGGTTTATTAAGCCAATTGGATATAGAGGATGAATTTGCCATATTTAAAATACTGCTACCAATTTACGAATGCTTTATTAAAAATATCATCTGCCAGCTGATTTCCAATATCTTCTATAAGAGCTGATTCTGCACTTTGAATGGTCTGAGAAGCAGGAAAGTCGGCAAAACGAGAAAAACTTTGGTTAAAGCTTGCTTTGTCATTTAATCTATTTTTAAATGTGATCTGTATGGTAATGGTGAGCCTATTTTGACTAGCTACCTGTGTGTTTTGCACACCTGATACAGTAACATCATATGCGGTAATATTCCCAGATACATCATAATCTGCAGTTTCTGTATTTACGGGTGATAGACCGGTTTGAGAAAGTATGCGAGAACGAATCTTATCGGTAAGAGTAGCGCTAAGAGTGGGAACCACATTTCGAGCCTTGTTCTCCATCACATGCATATTGATGGTTTTGCCATTAATAGAAGCACCTGTAAAGCTGTAAATGCCACAGCCCGACAAGCCAATCATTATGGGAATCAAAAAGAAATATAAGAAACGTATCATAGTATTGCCTGTAAATTTATATCAATTCTTGTTGAAACTCCTGTACATCATTCGCTAATATCATATTCTTTGATCTTTCTGTAAAGTGTTCTTTCTGAAATGCCAAGCTCATTGGCTGCATCTCTACGCCGACCTTTATGTTTTTTAAGAGCTTTGGTGATGAATTCTTTTTCACGGTCAGCCAGCAATAAAGACTCTTCTATATCCTCATGCTGATCTACGCGCTGTTCGTTGTTAGATTGTATAAGAATAGGTGTATTAGGTGTGTAAGTAGGTGCAATAGGCTCTGGTGAATAAGTAGCAGGTAATAAAGCTGTTGCCTCAGAAACAGGCGGAGGAGAATATCCCTGATGATGAGCAAGCTCGAACATCATTTGTTTCAGATCATTGATGTCTTTCTTTACATCAAAAAATAGTTTATAGAGAATATCTCTTTCAGTAGCATTTAGATCACCATTGCCTGTAGTAGCATATGTAGGATTTACAGCCGGTAAAAGAGAATAGGCTCTGCCGTTCTCTCTTTGCGGAAAAAAACGACTCATCGCTTCAGATCCAATATTCTTATCAATAGACAATACAGATACTTGCTCTGCAATGTTCTTTAACTCTCTGATATTGCCGGGCCAAGGGTAATTAAGTAACAACTGTTGTGCAGCCGTATCCAGTTGTACAGATTGTGTCTTATAACGCTCAGAAAAATCAGAAGCAAATTTACGGAATAACAAGAGTATATCTTCTTTCCGGTCTCTTAATGAAGGGACACGGATAGGTACTGTGCTCAAACGATAATACAGATCCTGACGGAACTTGCCTTGTTGTGTATATTCTAACAGATCGCGGTTAGTAGCTGCAATAACACGTACATCAGTCTTTTGTACTTTAGAAGAGCCGACACGTATGAATTCACCTGTCTCCAACACACGTAATAAACGAGCCTGAGTGCCCAATGGCATTTCACCTATTTCATCTAAGAATATAGTACCGCCACCTACAGTTTCAAAATATCCTTTACGACTGTCTACCGCACCTGTAAATGCACCCTTTTCGTGACCGAACAACTCGCTATCGATAGTGCCTTCAGGTATCGCACCACAGTTGACAGCAATGAAAGGATTATGCTTACGTGCAGACAGTGCATGTATGATCTGAGAGAATACTTCTTTACCCACACCACTTTCACCGGCTATTAATACTGTAAGGTCGGTATTAGCTACCTGAACTGCGGTATTAAGGGCATGGTTGAGCCCCGGAGAATTACCTATAATCCCAAATCTATTCTTAATGCTTTGTGTATCCATACCTTATATATGCTTAATGGACTATCTTCTAATTAAAATCGAAATGTCATTTCCGGGTGTGCACGTACTATTTTGCCCATAATAGTACCTGATGTGGCAGAGCTGATCTCCACCATAACGTAGTCACCCTTCTTTAGGTCGTAATTTTCTTTAGGGAATACAACCACCTTGTTTTGAGAATTTCTGCCAGCCCAGTCATTAGAGCTACGTTTGCTTTCATTTTCTATCAATACTTCATATGTTTTACCAATATCATTTAAGTAACGAACTGTTGAGCCTGCTTTCAGTACCTTAATTATTTCTTCCAGTCTGCGTTGTTTCACAACTGTGGGTACATCATCAGTATATCTCCTTTCTGCTAATGTGCCCGGGCGCTCACTATAAGCATACATATAAGCCATGTCGAACTGTATCTGTACCATAAGGCTCAGAGTATCTTGATGATCTTCTTCAGTCTCTGTACAGAAACCTGTAATGATATCAGTGCTTAATCCACAATCAGGCATGATCTCACGTATGCGCTTTACACGACTGATATACCATTCGCGGGTATAAGTGCGATTCATTAATTGCAGAATTCGTGTATTGCCACTTTGTACAGGTAGATGTATGTATTTACATATGTTATGGTATTTGGCCATAGTATGCAATACCTCATCTGTAATGTCTTTAGGGTGAGAGGTACTAAAACGTACGCGTAATTCGGGTGAAATAAGAGCTACCATTTCTAGTAATTTACTAAATGTAACAGCTTGATCCACACCTTCATTAGAGGAAGGGTTATAGTAATAGCTATCTACATTTTGTCCTAAAAGAGTTACTTCTTTATAGCCACTGTTGAATAGGTCTTTACATTCATTTATGATACTTACTGCATCGCGACTACGTTCTCTACCACGTGTGAATGGCACAACACAGAATGTACACATATTGTTACAGCCACGCATGATACTGACAAATGCACTAACACCGTTACTATCCAAACGGATAGGCGAAATATCTGCATAGGTCTCATCGCGACTCAATAAAACGTCAACACCTTTTTGGCCACCTACAGCTTCTTCTATTATTGTAGGTAAGCTACGATAGGCATCGGGGCCTATGACCATATCTACCAGCTTTTCTTCTTCCAGTAGTTTGGCCTTTAGTCTTTCTGCCATACAACCTAATACACCCACCAAAGTACCCGGTCTATTTTTCTTTAGCTTACGGAATATGTGTAAGCGGTTACGGACAGTTTGCTCAGCTTTTTCACGTATAGAACAAGTATTGATAAGTATAAGGTTGGCTTCCTCAAAATTGCCGGTAGCTCCATATCCTTCTTTGTTAAGTATTGAGGCTACTATTTCACTATCACTAAAGTTCATACTACAGCCGTAGCTCTCAATGTAGAATTTTTTAGTATATTTGTTCGGATCTCCTGCAAAAGGTGCATATGATTCCCCTTGACGTTGTTCCTCTATTATTTTTTCCAGCATCTCTGCCATAATTACCGATTACAATGTTTGCAAATGTACATAGAATACAGGTTCAATAATGATACTTATTTGAAATTGTATATGTTAAAATGTCATAAAAAAACCGTCCCGATATTATCGGGACGGTTTTTTTTAATATGATAATTCAGCTATTTGAATTCAGCATCATCAATCCCTTTATTGATATCTACAGACTGAACTTTAGCAGTTATGATCTGAGGACCAGCTGCTTCTTTAACAGTATAAGGTACTTTGTAGCCACCTGTTACTTCTTTATAGTCCAGATATTCTACAGTTTCAGTGCTGGTAGGTTCGCCTTCAGCAGCTGTAGCAGTAGATACTTTCTTTACCAATAAGCCAGATTGTACATCATAGTATTCAGTTGATTTTTTGCCTTTAGCATTTACTGCCTCTACTACGTATGCATCTGATCCATTGACATTGTCCATAGCTTTTACAGTACGTTTGATGCCATATTTTTCAGGATGTAATATAGATTGTATATCAGCTTCTTCCTGATTTTCAGCCAGATCATCAGCCGTCATATCTGTTCTCTTACCTTGTACTTCCTGATAACCTTTATCACCATTTAATACCATTTTCTGAAATGTCATACCCATGCCACTAATGCTCATATTCATTTTAGAAGGAGATTTCTTTTCAGCAGTAATAGTAAGAGCAATATTTTGGAATTCACCAGAGCTAACGATCTTGATGTCTTTGATACTATTAATAACTTTTTCACCACCTAAAGCAGCAATGTATTTTTTCATTACTTCATTGATAGTCACATTAGCCGGTACCGCCTTTTGTGTGGCGGCTTGTATAGGCCGTCCATAATTATCATAATATGATACTTTGCCATCTTTAGCAAATACAGAGATTTTCTTAGCTACTTCATCTTTGTTACCTACAATTACAATATTAGCATTATTAGGGTCGATGTATTTACGTGCAATGCTTTGAACATCATCGGGAGTAACAGCAGCCAGATTTTTCAGATAATTCTGATAGTAATCTTTTGGCATGTGATAACGCTCAATATTAATAGCAAACTGTGCTACACGCTCAGGGCTTTCAAGACCAATAGCAAAATTACCGGTGAGGTAAGTAATGGTATTTTGCAGATTTTCGTTACTAACTTTTTCATTCTGCATATTGCTCATTTCGTGCAACAATTCTGTAATAGAACTATCTGTAACTGCATTACGACATTTAGCATAACCTGTAAAAGTGCTACCCAACTCATCAATGGTGATGTCTGAATAAGAACCGTATGTCCAACCATGTTTTTCACGCAGGTTTAGGAACAAACGGCCTTGCGAACCACCACCCAATATGGTATTAGCTACACGAGCTTTGATAACATCCGGGGAACCTTGTACTAGATCTACTGGGTAAGTAACATTGATAACGCTTTGTACAGCACCTTCTCTCGGTACAAATGCAACACGTGTTCCTTGTGGAGCATGAGGAGTTGGATATTTAGCTACAGGTACATCTTTCTTTTGCCAATTGCCAAAATACTTTTCTATCAAAGGCTTTGCTTCTGCCATAGTAATATCACCTACTACAGCCATATAAGCTACATTTGGGCGGAAATAAGACTCATAGTAGTTTTTACATGCTTCCAAAGTGATCTTATCAGTAGTAGCTTCTGTACTTACTTCTCCTTTAGGATGATCAGTACCGAAATTCAATACACTACTTACGTTATTTAGCATTTGGTCAGGCTCATTCTTAGCAGCTTCCAAACCTGATTTAGCACGATTTTTGATCTTGTCCAGTTCAGTTTGTTTAAAATCAGAATTAATAGCGATATCACTCATCAACTCCAATATTCTTTCCTGATGCTTTTTTAGACCGCTACCTGTGATCTTATCACTGGTAGCACCAATGTTAGCACCTATCAGGTCTATTTGTTCGTTTAGTTGGTCATTGGTACGTGTTTTAGTACCACTCGTCATTAATTCAGACATCATATCTCGGTAGCCTGCCATTGAGCCTTCCAGTTCTGGTTTGATGTCTAGTTGAATATCGAATGCTACAGTAGGTAATTTATGATTCTCTACAACGAATACTTTCATACCATTAGGTAAGGTGAAGCTTTCGGTCTTACCTAGTTTTATTTCAGGTGCAGCACCCGGCTTTGGACGCACACTGCGATCCAGTTTTTGCCCCCAGGTATTGCTACCTGCTACAGCAAGGATGACTATTGATAAAATGATCTTTTTCATAAATAATATTTTAAAGCTATGCAGCTGATAATTTGAATGATGTGTTATTTCTTCTCTTCAGACTTTGGTAAATAATACACCACTAGGCGATTATTCTTAGTAAAGTATTTTTCGGCTACACGTTTCAGATCGGCACGGGTTACTTTATTATAACGTTCCAGTTCTGTATTGATCAGATTGGCATTACCTAGGAAAGTATAGTCCGTAGCAAGGTTTGTTACCACACCCAGAATAGTTTGGTTCTGATTTACGAATTCATTTTCTATCTGATTCTGAAGCTTTTGGAATTCCATATCACTTACATCTGCACTCTTTACTTTTTCTACTTCGGCCAGCATAGCTTGTTCCAGATCTTCAGGTTTTACACCTGCATTGGCAATGCCAAACATCATGGCTATACTTGGATCTTCATTAGGTATAGAGAAAGCACCTGATTCTAATGCTTTTTGTTGTTTGTCAACCAGTTCTTTATGAAGACGTGAACTCTTGCCCTGAGATAACAGTTGTGTCAGCATTTGCATTGCATAGTAATCATCAGTACCTATCTTAGGTATATGATAAGCAACAATGACTGCAGGTAATTGCACATTGTCGTAAAAATTTACACGTCTTTCAGCTGTTTGTTCTGGCTCCTTAACCGTAGGGCGAGGGATAGCGTTTTTACCCTTAGGTATTTCACCAAAGTATTTCTTTATGAACTCTTTGGTTTTATTCATGTCTATATCGCCACCTATTACTATAGTTGCATTATTAGGTACATAGAATGTTCTGTAGAAATTCATGAACTCTTCCAAAGTAGCCTGATTGATATACTGCTCTTTACCTATTGGTGTCCAACGGTAAGGATGTACAGTGAAATCATTCTCATACACTACGTTCAACAACTGTCCGTAAGGGGTATTGTCGTAACTCTGTTTCTTTTCTTCTTTTACTACTTTACGTTGTGTCTCTACTCCTACTTCGTCTATCTTAGCATGTAGCATACGTTCAGACTCCATCCATAATGCCAGTTCTATTTGATTAGATGGCAATACCTCGTAATAGAATGTACGGTCTTGTGAAGTGTTGGCATTCAATTTTCCACCGGCTGCTTGTACCAGTTTCATATATTCACCACGTTTAATATTCTCACTTCCTTCAAACAAAAGGTGTTCAAAGAAGTGTGCGAATCCTGTACGTTGTGGGTCTTCGTTCTTAGAACCTACATGGTACATTACAGATACGGCTACGATAGGGGTAGCATGGTCTTCATGCAGAATAATGTGCAGTCCGTTAGGAAGGTCATATTCCGAAAAATTGATCTTACCCCCTGCCTGTGCTTGCGATGTGAGTACAGTAGCACCCAACAGCAGAGTATAAAAAGCGTTTCGCTTCATAATTAATTATTATTTGGCGGCAAAAATAGTGTTTGCAATCAGAATGCCACAGCACATGGGAAAAAATTACCCCGAAATTCACCTATGAGATGCATATTTGCACTCAAATTGATTTCGTATGATAAATACTGTGTTGTTTGATATGGACGGACTGCTGCTGGATACTGAGCCTCTATGGGGCGAAAGCATGCTGCGTGTGGCCGAAAAACATGGTATTCCTATCACTCGCAACAGATTTAAGGAAACAACAGGATTACGCATATATGAGGTAACAGATTACTGGGCCCTCAAATATCCATGGCAGGGTAGTACTGCTATGAATGTGGCAGAGGAGATACTGGACGATATTATAGAAAGCTCTAAACAAAAAGGCACTGTGCTACCCGGTGTAATAAAGACACTGGAATTACTAAAAGAGAATGGTTATAAAGTAGGGCTGGCATCTTCATCTCCCGCTAGAATGATACACACTTTGGTAGACCATTTTTCATTGACTCATTACTTCGATCATATATCATCTGCCGATGCTGTAGACTTAGGCAAACCACACCCCGCAGTTTTTATGCATTGTGCTGATGCTTTAAAGTCCTCTGCTTTGCAATGCTTGGTACTGGAAGACTCTGTAAATGGTATGATAGCAGGCAAGGCTGCCCGTATGAAAGTATTAGTAGTGCCAGATGCTGTACATTACAACGACCCTCGTTTTGCATTAGCAGATGCTAAACTGAACACACTAGAGGATTTTGATTTGGAAATGGTGAAGGGGATTTAGAGGATTGAGTTAAATCATTGTACGTGATAATTCTCGTTTTACTATCCATAAACCATTAATGTTTTCATAAACAGATAATATCTGTTCTCCGCATAATCCACCACAAAAAAGCCCATAATAGAAAATTGCCTTACGTCCTGAGTCAAAGAAAATTGGTATAGATATTTCAAAATATCTATAGACTCCCATTTTTTTGTTTAAATAATACCATCCATCTTTATAACGTCTATTAAAGACTTTATGAATCTTAGAGTTGGAAACTAGTTTTGAATTGATTAGTTTATTCTCATCTAGTTGGAAAGTCTCTAAACTATTGATATTATTATAGATTGAGGCACTATCAAGAATGTTAATGATATCTGTTATAGGGCCATTATTAGCATCTAAATAATTTCTACTGAATAACCTTTTGTCAAATGCTTTAAAATTGACTTTATCTAAAATGTAATTTTCTCCCTTATAAAAGGAATCGAGCTTAATTTTATCTGATAGAACTTGATTAATAAACTGATAAATAGAGTCAACATTATTATTCCCGGCTTTTGCAAATTGAGGTAATAAAAGCAATATGAATAATAGTTTCTTCATGTAGTTTTTGTTTTCTAATTATCCAATTTCACCTCAAATAATTTAGGCCAGTATTTACCGGTAATGAAAATACGGTTAGTAGCAGTATCGTAGGCTATACCATTCATTACTTCGGGGGCTTTAGGGTCTGTTTGTGATATAGGTGGTATGCCTGTTTTCTCACGCAGGTCACTCAGGTCTGCACGGCCCACTACCTGTCCGCTATTAGGGTCTATCTTCAGTATGATGTCTGTACGCCATACATTGGCATATATAAAGCCTTTGATGTATTCCAGCTCATTGATATTATCTACTGCACCACGCTCATCATTTACGCCCACTTGTTTTACTTCTTGCAGGCTGCTAGGGTCTAGGTAGTGTAATATGTTACTGCCATCATCAAATATCAGGTACTTACCATCATTGGTCATTCCCCAACCTTCAGCAGCTGGTATAGAGAAAGTACGTTCTTGTTTCAGTGTTTTCTGGTCATATACAAAACCTGTTCTTTCACGATAGGTCAGTTGGTATATCTTACCATTCAGTATGGTCAGCCCTTCACCAAAATATTTATTATCCATTTTGGTTTGCATCAGCACTTTACCTGTTTTCAGGTCTGTTTTTCTTAGGTCAGATGTACCATATTCCCCTACAGACTCATACAAGGTACCATTCACATATTCCAACCCTTCTGTAAAAGCAGCACGATCATGTGGATATTCATTTACTACCTGATAGCCAATAGGTGTAGGTACTACTGTAGTAGCAGGAGTTGTACTAGTAGAAGAGGTATTGTTGTCTTCACTCTTAGGGCTGTTACAAGCAGCCACAAACAATAAGCTGATAAAAAATATACGGCGCATATGAGGCGTTAAACTAAGATTTTTTTGTTTTTTCTACATTATTTTTCTGCTCAATAGCCATATTTGTCTTTCCAGCAATGTTTCAGATAATCTCTCAGTCTGGCTTCTGCTGCATTATTACCCGGTTCATATAGTTTGGTACCTGCTATTTCATCAGGCAGAAATTCCTGACTCACAAAATTGCCTTCATAGTCGTGTGCATATTGGTAACCCTTGCCATAGTCCATCTTTTTCATCAGTTGGGTAGGGGCATTGCGTATAGTCAATGGAACTGACAGATCTCCTGTCCTTCGTACCAGATCCATGGCTTTACCTATGGCCATATAGGCTGCATTGCTTTTGGGTGATGATGCCAGATAAGTAGCTGTTTGCGATAATATGATCCTGCATTCCGGATATCCTATTAGCTCTACCGCTTGAAAACAATTAGTAGCCAACAGCAATGCATTAGGATTAGCATTACCTATATCTTCACTAGCTAGTATTACCATACGTCTAGCTATGAATTTAGGGTCTTCTCCACCTTCTATCATCCTTGCCAGCCAATATACTGCTGCATTGGGATCGCTGCCTCGCATAGATTTTATAAACGCCGAAATAATATCGTAGTGCTGTTCTCCTGTTTTATCATATAGTGCCATTTTACTCTGTACTATATTTTGCACAATATCATTCGTGATATTCTTTTCATTAACAGGCATAGATGATGCTATCAATTCCAGCAGATTCAAAAGTCTGCGGGCATCGCCACCACTCAATTGTATCAGTGCTTCCCATTCGTTTACATGCAGTTGCTGTGCATGCAACCATTTGTCCTCTGCCATGGCATTTTGTACCAATGCTTTCAAGTGTTCTTCTGTAAGAGACTTGAGTACATACACCTGACAACGACTCAATAAGGCGCTTATCACCTCAAATGAAGGATTCTCTGTTGTAGCACCTATCAGCGTGATGATGCCTTTCTCTACAGCACCTAATAGACTATCCTGTTGTGCTTTATTAAAGCGATGTATCTCATCTATAAAGAGTAGGGCATGACCACCAAGTCTGGCTTGCTCTATTACATTGCGCACCTCTTTTACACCACTATCTATAGCACTCAGTGTAAAAAAAGGTATCTGCAATGAATGTGCTATTATTTGTGCTAATGTAGTCTTTCCCACACCCGGTGGCCCCCAGAAAATAATAGAATGCGCTTTGCCACCATGTATCATTTGCTCCAGCACTTTGCCATTTCCTACTAGATGCTCCTGACCAATGAATTCCTCCAATGTTTGCGGCCGCATTCGTTCTGCTAATGGTATCTGTTTATTAT
>JBAWXE010000083.1:0-12584 GCA_037144255.1 Bacteroidota bacterium
GATTACCGATTGATTACCGATTGATTACCGATTGATTACCGATTGATTACCGATTCGGTAGGAGGGTGAATATGAAGAAAAATCATTCGACCCTAAAGAGCTTTAAAGGTACAAAAAAGTCGTTTTTCATCCAAGTGAAAAGCACGGTTTTTGTATAGATATTATAGATATTAGCTGGGCAATTATATTTACTTTTATTATAGCAACCATTCAAAAATAAGATACCATGAATACCATAGGATATTTTGAGATACAGTCGTCACAACCGGAAAGGGATGTGGCATTCTACACAAATGTATTTGACTGGAAATTTATCAGGGAACATCATGTACCCATAGAGTATTACCGCATAGAGACCAACAGCATGAATGGGGGGCTACTGAAAAGACCAGTACCGATGCCGGCTATGGGTTACGGTACTAATGCTTATGTATGCTCTATACAAGTAGCGAGTTTTGATGCTACTGCTGAGCTGATACTGAAGAATGGAGGGCAAGTTGCTATGGCCAAATTTGCGATACCTGGGCGTTGCTGGCAAGGATATTTTTTGGATCAGGATAATAACACCTTCGGGATATTTGAGGTAAATGAGCATGCAAAATAATGGAGCAAGTATTTATAGATCAGCAGTTTGACAAACAGTATTTTCAGGAACACGCTTTTGTACAAGGTGAGTATGATAGTTGTGAGTTCGTGAATTGTGACCTATCGAACGCTGACCTGAGTAATAGTCAATTTGTAGATTGTACATTCAAGGGTTGTAATCTGATGCTGGTGAAGCTGAAGAGAACGGCATTCAGAGGAGTGAAGTTCAAAGAATGTAAGATGCTGGGACTGCATTTTGATCAGTGTGATACATTTGGACTATCATTCAGTTTTGAGGATTGTATACTGAACCAATCTGTATTTTACCAAACAACGATACGGAAAACAATATTCAGAAGATGCCAGATGCATGAAGTGGATCTAAGTGCCTGTGACCTAATGGGTTCTTTATTAGATAGTTGTGATATGGCAGGTGCAACATTTGACAATACTAATATAGAGAAAGCAGACCTAAGAACAGCATTCAACTATACGATAGACCCCAATACTAACAAGATAAAGAAAGCTAAATTTTCGCTTCCGGAAGCAGTGGGATTGCTGTATAAGTATGATATAGAGATAAGTGGGTAAGGGGAGTAGGTTGTTAGTCAAAAAATAAGACCAACAACGATGGAAAGAGACTCTTAGCTAAAATATATAATTGCGATTTGTTTTTATGGTATACCATACACTGGAAGAAATCAAGGCTAAGGTAGATGAACTTGCATCGATAATAGATGCTCCAAGTAAAAGTTTACCAAGTTATGGACAAATGAAATATGATTCACACCCATACATTGCATTAGATGAGCAAGGTATCAAGCTTTATATAGTATCTGAAAGAGGAAGAGAGTATAAACGTGAAAAATTTACTGACATTGACGAACTGCTTTATTGTGTCTTTTCAACGGTAACCTTCGAAATGGCTTGTGATTATGAATTGAAAAACAGAATCGAAGACCAAGATTTTCGTAAGATATTATTCAAAAAACAAGAAGAGTTATTAGGTTTGTTAAATAAGGATTGGGAGGAAAGTAAATTATTTGAGCATAATAACATTTTAGAACGATTTGTTTTTGATGATCTTGCCGGACTTAGAGCCACGTATTGCGGTGAGCTAAGAGCAAAGGGATATTCAGAAACGAAAATCATGGAAATAGCATATTTAAGATATCCCGAAAATAGTAAATAACAAAAGCCGCATAATGAGCGGCTTTTGTATTTTATTGATGTTGTGTTATGCTTCTTTTTCTGTACAGTTGAACATCCACTGGATACCGAATTTGTCTACTACGGTACCATAGTATGCACCCCAGAACATATTCTGTAAAGGCATAGTAACATTGCCTCCTTCGGACAGGGCATCAAATAGACGTTTGGTCTCTGCACGAGTATCAGGTTCTAAATTTAGGTGCATATTATTACCGAACGTAAGGCTGAAGCCCATAGTCTCAGGTGCATCAGTACCCATCAGCATATGTCCACCCAGAATTGGGAGCTCTATGTGCAGGATGAGATCCTTATCTTCTTCTGGCATAGGAGGAACACCTGGGGGAGGTGGAAAATCGCCAAAGCGAGCTACGCCCCCACCAGCGAATTCGCCACCAAATATGGACTTGTAAAATAGGAATGCCTGCTCTGTAGTACGGGCGAAATTGAGGTATGTGCAAACTCTTGCCATGTTGTTATTTTTTGTGTTGAAAAATAAGTGTATTACAATAGCAAGTTAATGAACAAAAAGGAAGTAGAAATAGACTAGATATGATATTAATAATAAATAGGGTATTGATGATAAATTATCGTTTAGATATTTTTAACATAAGAAAGGTGGTTTTTTGATATAGGGCATTAAACTAAAAGGGAAGATAGCACTCTAATATACATAACCACAAAAATTAGAGAAGATGAAAGCGAAATTTGTTGTAAGCGCAGTACTGATAATGGTAATGACCATATGTGTAAGCAATACAGTAAGTGCAAGGCCTTGGTGCCATCCTCATCATCATGGTTGGTATAGTCCGGTAAGAGTATCGGTAGGTATACCTATACCACCCGTGGCGGTAGTAAGAGTAGGTGGTGGATATTATGATGGAGGGTATAGTGGTGTCTATTATAGAAGACCTTACTGTGAGCATAGAGGCGGGTATTGCGGACCACGCCACTACAGAGGTGGCGGATATGGACCACGCAGGTGGTAATTTATTAGTGCTTAAGTATGAATAACGTGCGTAGCGCGTGTATATGAAAAAAGAATCCCCGTCTGTGCCGAGCATTGACGGGGATATTACTTTATAAATAAGATGTAATTATTTCTTTTCGATGGCTGAGATGATCTTATCGCTATCCGGCTTAGTGATAGAGTAATAGAAGTCTACCAACTCGCCCTTTTCATTAATCAAATATTTCTGGAAATTCCATTTTACAGAAGAGCTTTTTACGCCATTGTACTTTTCGTTAGTGAGCCATTGGAAAATAGGAGCCATATCCTCACCTTTAACAGATATTTTAGCTGCCATAGGGAAAGTGACACCATAGTTCTTTTTGCAGAAAGTGGCAATCTCGCCATTAGAACCAGGTTCCTGAGAGCCGAAATTATTGGCAGGGAAACCAACAATCACCAAACGGTCCTTATATTTTTCATATAATTTCTCCAGACCTTCGTACTGAGGGGTGAAACCACATTGAGAGGCAGTATTGACAATGAGTATCTTCTTGCCTTTGAATTGTGAAAAATCGATGACCTTTCCATCGAGAGATTCTACCTTAAAATCGTAAATACTCTTAGGGATATCATTATTAGCCGGAGGCTGTGGTGCAAAAAACAAGAATTTGAAAAATAATAACATAGAAAGAATCATGCGGGATGGTTTTTATATGAACAATAAATATTGCAAAGTGTTCGCAAAACTACATAGAATTACTAAAATATGATGTTAAGTCGTGCAGGATGGGAGTTAAATACTATTTTTGAAGCAAATGAGTATTTCCGCGGTACGCTACCTTTTACTGCTAATTATCACAATAACGGCTTTAGGCTGTGCCAATATAGTACCCCCAACAGGAGGTAAAAAGGATATTACGCCGCCCAAACTACTTTCAATATCGCCTAAGGATTCGTTGATGAATACGAAACCTAAAAAGATATTGATGGAATATGATGAGTTCATCACAGTAAGTGACCCAGCGAATGAAGTGCAGATATCGCCGCTTATTACCATGCCTATGACTGTTACCGGTATTAATAAAAGAGTAACAGTAAAAATACCTGATACTTTATTGCAGGATAATACTACTTACAGGATATCGTTTGGTAAAGCTATCAGAGACCTACATGAGGGGAATCTGGCAAAGACATATACTTATACATTTAGTACCACAGGATATTTCGATTCTTTGCAATTGGGTGGAAATGTACTTATGGCTAGTACAGGATTGCCGGATACAGGATCTAGAATATTACTGTATGATGCAAGGAAGAATGATAGTGCCATTGTAAGAGAAAAGCCATTGTATGTTACGAGAGTGGATGGAGCAGGTAATTTTATTTTTAAAGGACTACCTAATAGGACCTTTAGGATATATGCATTGCATGAAAGCAATGGCAATCTTATATATGATGGTAGCGGAGAGCAAATAGGGTTTGCAGATACTACTGTGGTGCCGGCAGATACGGAATTGAAATCTATTACATTAAGAGTGTTTGCAGAAAGTGTAGATACAACCGCAAACAAACCTGTCAGGACAACTGCTAGTACTGCTGCTCCGGAAAAAGAGAAAGACAAAAAAAATGCAGGACCTAAAGAATATAAGTATGCTGTAAGTGTAGACACATCTGACAAAAAGAGACGAACAAAAGACCTGTTGAAACCTATAGATGTAGTGTTTGCAGGTAGGATAGGAACCCTAGTGAAAGAGAAAATATTGCTGAGTAAAGAAAAGGATGGTAAACCAATAGAAGTACCAATAAGTATACTGACAGATAGCGGAAAGAGCAACCAATTCTCAATAATGACAGTCTGGGATGAAGATGCATTATATACACTGAAATTGCAGAAGGGATTTGCCAAAGATACCGCAGGAGTTGATGCCTTGCCAAGACGATATACATTTAGAAGTAAGCAGGATGATGACTATGCTAAGCTGAATGTGCATTTGCCTACAAAATATGGAAGTAAGCAATACGTATTGATGGTGAATGCAGAGACAGATACAGTATATATGAAGCCTATAACCGATACAATGGTTCATATGGTAAGATTACAACCCGCTAATTACACTATACGTGTGATAGAAGATAAGAATGGAAATGGGAAATGGGATGCCGGCGACCTGTTCAAAAAGATACAGCCCGAAATTGTGATTCCGTATACTAAAAATATCACTATGAAAGCGGGTTGGGATAATACTATTGACTTTGAACAAGAGCAAAGGGGCAAGAATACAGAAAATAAAGCAGGCAAATAGTCATTGAAATAAAAGATATTTTACCAAAATTGCATCAAACTTAGATATGAAAAGACTCATTCTACCATTATTGCTGATAATAGCTTCAGGTCTGCATGCACAGGACCATATGACACCGGAACTACTGTGGAAACTAAAACGTGTACATGGAGAGGGCTTAAGCGCAGATGGAAAACAAGTGCAGTTTTCGTCCAAGAGCTACGATATAGCTACTGAAAAGGCTACAGTAAAGCACTATGCTGTGAATCTTGCATCAGGTAATGTGACGGAGCTGGAAATGCCGGAAGGTAAAAGCATCATTAAAAAGGAAAAAGGATTATGGTATGCTACTGATGAGAAGAGCTTGTACAAAAGTACAGATGATGGCAAGAACTGGAAAGAAATATATGAAGGATTGGATGGTGCTGATAATGTAAGTGTATCTCCAGATGGTACACATGTGGCATTCTCAAAGGACGTATTGGTAAGACCAATGAACGGATCTGACCTATACGAAGATCTGCCAAAAACAAGTGGTAAAGTGTATACAGACTTAAGTTATCGCCATTGGGATACATGGGAAGACGGTAAATTCTCACATGTTTTTGTAGCTACCATTGGTAAAGGAGATGCAAAAGACATCATGCAGGGAGAAGCATATGATTGTCCGCAAAAGCCATTTGGTGGAACTGAAGATTTTGTATGGACCACTAATGGAAAGGCATTGTTGTATGTATGCAAGAAAAAATTTGGTAAGGAATATGCTACCAGCACCAACACTGACCTGTACTATTATGAATTGAGCACAGGTCGAACAGTGAACTGGACAGCAGATATGACTGGTTATGATACCAACCCGGCATTTAGCCCGGATGGTAAACGCGTGGCATGGACCAGTATGGTGCATGATGGATATGAAGCTGATAAGAATGACATCATAGTGATGGATATAGCCAAAGGCAGTGTGCTAAAACTGAATGTGACAGCTAATTGGGATGGTACTGCAGAAGGTTTTAAATGGGGTGCAAATAGTAAAGTAATATATTTCCTAGCAGCATGGCATGGTACTCAACAAATGTTTGAAATAACAATGCCTGAAATGCTGGTAGGTGGAGAAAAAAAACCGCAAATACGCCAGATCACTGATGGGAAATTTGATATCAATGATATAATAGGGCAGACTGCTAAAGAGATCATAGTATCACGTTGTGATATGAACCATGCCAGTGAATTGTTTGCTGTAGATATAGCTACCGGCAATATGAAAGCTTTGACACACGAAAATGACGCTATATACAATTCTATAAAACTGAGTAATACAGAGATGCGAAAAGTGACTGTAGGGAATAATGAGAAAATGGGGGTATGGGTGATCTATCCGCCTGATTTCGATCCGAAGAAAAAGTATCCTACCCTTTTGTATTGCCAAGGTGGCCCGCAATCTGCATTGTCACAATTCTACAGTTTCCGTTGGAATTTCCAATTGATGGCAGCACAGGGTTATATCATAGTAGCACCAAATCGCCATGGTATGCAAGGATGGGGTGTACAATGGAATGAAGAGATCAGTAAAGATTGGGGTGGACAAGCCATGCAAGACTATCTGGCAGCTATAGATGATGTGGCAAAAGAAGATTATGTAGATAATAGCCGTTTAGGATGTGTTGGTGCCAGTTATGGCGGTTATAGTGTGTATATGCTGGCAGGTATGCATGAAAAGCGATTTAAGACCTTTATAGCACATGATGGTTTGTTTGACTTGAAAAGCTGGTATGGTACAACTGAGGAAATATGGTTTGCAAACTGGGATATTGGTGGCCCTTATTGGAAGAAGCCTGTATTGAAGAGTTATGAAAAATTCAACCCTAGTAATTTTGTTGATAAATGGGATGCACCTATCATGATTGTACAAGGAGGATTAGACTATCGTGTACCTACAGAGCAAGGTCTAGAAGCCTTTCAAGCAGCACAGTTAAGAGGCATTAAAAGTAAATTACTGTATTTGCCTAATGAGAACCATTGGGTGACACATCCTCAGAACTCGCTTTTATGGCAACGGGAGTATTTTAAATGGTTAGCAGAAACATTGAAATAAGTTAGAAATATATAGAATGTAATCTAGCGCCGTTCAAAATGATTTTGAACGGCGTTTTTATGTATTATTAGCTTATTTTAGAGTATTGAATTCATTTATCAATTACATTTCATGATTAAGAAAATACTGATAGGATTGCTGGTATTGCTGGTAGTAATACAGTTCATTCGCCCAACAAAAAATATATCTACCGGCCAAAATCTACAGGATATAGCAGTGCTATTTCCAATGAATGATACAGTACAAAATATTCTAAAAAAAGCATGCTATGATTGTCATAGCAATAATACCCACTATCCCTGGTATTATAACATACAACCTGTTGCCTGGTGGATGCAAGACCATATTAATGAAGCAAAAGATGAGTTGAATTTTTCTGAGTTTGGTGGTTATAAAAAGAAGAAGCAAAACAGAAAGTTGGGTAAGGTGGCCAAATCTGTAACAGAAGGTTGGATGCCATTGGACAGCTATACCTGGATTCACAAAGATGCGAATCTTACCAAAGAAGAAAATACTATTATAGTTAATTGGGCAAAGGGTTTACAACAACAAATACCTATAGAATAACTACGTACTATACACAATATTCACCCATGCGTATCATAACATATAATGTAAACGGAGTAAGAAGTGCTATCAATAAAGGATTCAACGATTGGTTGAAGACCAACCCGGCAGATGTGATTTGTCTGCAGGAAATAAAGGCACTCAAAGAGAATATAGATCATGAAGCAATTGAGGCTATTGGGTATAAGACCTATATGTTCTCTGCCGAGAAGAAAGGGTATAGTGGTGTTGCAATTTTTACTAAAGTAGCGCCAGATAGTATACAATATGGTAATGGCATAGACCATAGTGATGCTGAAGGCCGAGTAATTCGTGCTGATTTTGGAGATGTAACCCTCATTAATGCGTATTTTCCAAGTGGCACATCTGGAGATATCAGGCAAGAGTATAAATATAAGTGGCTAGATGAATTTTATGAGTATATACAGAAGCTAAAGAAGAAAAGACCTAAACTCATTATTTGTGGTGATTACAATATTTGTCATAAGGCCATAGATATACACGACCCGGTAAGTAATAAAAAGAGTAGTGGTTTCTTGCCTGAAGAAAGAGCTTGGATGGACAAATTCTTCGATAATGGGTTTGTAGACACATTCCGACACTTCAATACAGAACCTCACAATTACAGTTGGTGGAGCCAGAGAGCTGCTTCGAGAGAGCGGAATAAAGGTTGGCGAATAGACTATGTAAATGTGAGTGAAGCTTTGAAACCATCATTAAAGAAAGCTATGATAATGCCAGATGTGAAACATTCTGACCATTGTCCAGTTTTTTTAGAACTGGATATATAATTTAGTTAATTCCAATTTGTATTTGAGAGCGATGTATTAGTTAGTTTGTTACTTTTCGCATCATTTCCACAGCTACATGATATTCCGTATCTGTTTTAGTTCTCCCGTTTGTGTTTTATATTTACCTAATGGCTGAATAGCCAATTGGGTGGCGGAACCCTTGAATACAGTAAATAACTCCGGGAGATGATCTTACTTTGTGTTATTAATGAACAACAATTTGATTTATTTTAACAAAAGAGGGAAGTAAGAGTACAAGAAGGAAAAAATTAAAGCCCGACAGATGCCGGGCTTTGTATAAAGAGGGTAAAACATGATAACTATGCTATAGTATTCAATTGCTTAACGATTCCAGATTTCAGGTTACCAGCTTTGTTTTTGTGTATAACGTTACGCTTAGCCAGCTTGTCTATCATAGACATTACTTTAGGAAGCTCAGCAGCTACAGCAGCTTTGTCTGTAGTAGCTAACAGCTTACGGATGGCATTACGAGTAGTTTTGCCATAGTAACGGTTACGGTCGCGGCGTTTCTCACTTTGACGGATATCTTTCTTGGTAGCTTTATGATTTGCCATTTACTTTTTTTCTTTAAGGACTGCAAAGGTAAAAAATAATTCATTTATCAAAAAATATTTTTTAAATGAATTACATATTCGTTTCACTGAATATCTGTTTAGAGCGTTTTGAAAGGAATTCTCTCTTTTGGAGAAAATTCTCAAGTTTATCTTTTGGGATACGCAGACTATAGTATTCAGTAGGGTATGTATTGTATACAAATAGGTCATAATCAGGGTTCCAGCGGGTCAATACCTTCTTATCTATCTTCAGTTCATTGGCCACAAAATCAAGGCTTAAAGGCTCTACAATGCGTACAATGACCATATTCTTCAATTCCTCATCAGTAAACTTTGGTTTAGGAGGAGTTAGTTTTTCTTTCTTTTCTGCTGCTGTAGGCTCGCATGGGGCTGCAATTGCTAAAGGAATATTAGATTTCAGTTCAGGTTTAGGAGCTGAAAGATCCTCAGGGATATCATCTAAACCAATAAAAGAGCTCAAATTTTCAAATATAGTAGCAGTGGCAATAAAAGCTAAAACGTGACCCTGTGTTTCACGAGGCAGATATTGTTTGATATCCCAGAAATTGCGACTACCTGTACGATCGATAGCGCGTTGTACAGGTGTAGGGCCGCTATTGTAGGCTGCAATTACCAGCAACCAGTCATTGAGTTGTCCGTATAACTGTTCCAGGTATTTTGCTGCAGCATTGGTCGATTTATTCCAGTCTTTTCGATCATCATGTTTACGACTTACCTTTAAGCCCATGAGCTTAGCCGTAGTACCCATTAATTGCCAAGGGCCCACAGCGCCGGCGTGAGAGACCGCATTGTTATTCAATGCAGATTCTATTACAGCTAGATACTTTAATTCTTTAGGTAGATTGTGCTCACTAAGGATATTATCCAATACAGAGAATTGTGTATTACCACGACCTTGTACGTAGTTCAGTGTCTTGTTATGCACTTGTAAATACTGATGAACAAAGGAATTCACGTACTCGTTCATCGGCCCGAAATAAGATTTCTCGCCACCTAGTGGTACATGTTTGTAGCCCAGATTGGTATTCTTCTCTTGTATATTGGGGGCATAAATACAAGCATTACTATTGGCAGTGTTTGAAGTAGATTTTTTTGCAGGAGCTGTGCCTTTCTTAACAATGATACTATCCACCTTTACCACCCTCATAGGCCCTTTTTCAGGGGCATTACGATGCTGTTGTGCCTGCGAGGCAATAGTAAACATGGAGAGAATAAATGCTAACAAAAGAACTTTACATTGCATGTTTTATCGTTGTTGAAGCGGTGAAATCATGCAACCCTAAGGGGAAGCTTAATTTATACTGAAAACAGGAATGATACTATTCTTTAGTAGTTTTATCTTTCTCTTTGATTCCGGTTTCGATCTCAGATTTGATACCTTCTTTAGCATCATTGAACTCACGAATACCTTTACCAATTCCTTTAGCAAGTTCCGGTATTTTCTTACCGCCAAACAAAATGATAACAGCTAATACTATCCACAGCCATTCGCCTCCACTTGGAGCAGATATCAACATTTGCGGATTGATAGTTAATAAAGCCATTGTTATAGATTTAAAATGTAAATATTAGTGCAAAAATACAGCATTTTAAGCATAAATGCCAGTATTATTATCACAATTTGATTTTATTGAATGTGTGTTTGTGATATATATAGTAACTATTGGTTAGTACAACTGCTAGCCAAGGCTTTCCTTGAGTTGAGCAGTCATTCCCTTGGTATAAGTGCGCCACTTGTCTATTACATCCAGCATATCATCTGGTATGGCAGAATTGAACTGGATCCATTCACCGGTTCCCGGATGAGTGAGTCCTAATTCCTTGGCATGTAAGGCATGACGAGGTAGTACTTTGAAGCAATTCTCGACAAACTGTTTATACTTGGCAAATACAGTACCTTTTACAATAGTATCTCCACCATAGGTGCTATCATTAAAAAGTGGATGTCCTATCATTTTCATGTGTACACGTATCTGGTGTGTACGGCCGGTTTCTAAGCGAAGTTCAAGAAGGGTAACATAATTGAATCGCTCCAAAACTTTATAATGAGTAATAGCCTCTTTACCATAGTCTCCATCAGGATAAGCAGCCATTATCTTACGGAAACGTTGATGACGCCCAATGTTGGCAACAATAGTGCCTTCATCGTCTTCCATATCGCCCCATACCAATGCTATGTATCTGCGGTGGACAGTATGTGCTTTGAATTGCGCCGACATATTGCTCATAGCTTCATCTGTCTTTGCTATCACTAATAGTCCACTAGTATCTTTATCTATTCTATGTACTAATCCTACACGTGGTAATGTTTCACTGTCATCTTCTTTACGTAAATAGTAAGCAAGGCCATTCACTAATGTGCCAGAATAATTACCACATGCGGGGTGTACTACCATACCCGGTGGTTTGTTAATGATCATCATTTCATTATCCTCATAAGCAATACTAAGAGGCATTTCCTCGGGTATTACATCAAATGATTCAGAACGACGGTTATCAAAAACGACCAGTTGATCAGCAGGTTTTATCTTATAGTTCGACTTGATGGGTCTATCATTCACCAGTACAAAACCATCTTCAATAGCTTGTTGTATTTTATTTCTAGTAGCTCCTTCAATAGTGATCATGAGGAACTTATCTATACGGATAGGTACCTGTCCACGAGGGATGTTCATTCGAAGGCGTTCTAGAGGCTTATGTTCTTCCCCCTGTTCCAATTCTTCTTCAGGATCATCCCAATCCTCTGTCTGTTCATTAACATCGATCATAAGGGCAAAGATACAAAACGCATTTACACCAACTGAGTTTGCGTTTTAGGGATTTTATGAATGCTTATTTTACGGTCTTTAACCAAGTACTCATTAACTGTGGGTCTAACTGGTAATAATTACTTTTTCTGGTAATTATGCTATTGTCTACCCAATAGATTGCAGGCACATATGACCCTGCCATACGGATAAAATCTTCAGCACCATGAAAGCGAATATGTGGTACATCTTGAGCATGGGTGGCTATGAAAAAATCTCCTTCTTGTTCAGGTAAACCACTTAACACAAAGAACATAGGGATCTCAGGATGTTTGTGGTGAATAGATTGTAGTAGATAAGCAGCTTTTTTGCAATGTGGGCATGTAAGGCTCATAAATGCAATGATATGTTTGCCTGTGCGCAATTCAACAGAAGGTTTAGTGCTATCAACTCTATAAAGCGGAGATAGATCAATTGCTTGGTTAGCAATTTCTGGCTGAGAGTTTTGGGGGATAGGGTAAATGATGAAAGGTACTACTAGAGCAGCCATTGCAGCTATTACCGAAATCCATTCTTGGCCTTTATATTCCTTGAAAGGGTAAATAAATATCAGGATAATGGTAGCCGCAATCATGATCAGGTTTTTCCAGATTGCATGTAATGGTTTCATGTATATCCAGTTGCCAAAGCATCCACAACTACCTGTATTGCCTTGCTGAATGATGAGTAAAATTAAATATCCCGTAAGTAAGGTAAGTAA
>JBAWXE010000084.1:0-12523 GCA_037144255.1 Bacteroidota bacterium
CCATTATACTATACTATTCCGTCGACGTTATTTGGAGCCATTTTTTGCTATATATTATTGCTTAGCAGTACCGATGCCCATTCAAGTGAAACGGATGATAATGCAAAGGTAAACCCAAAAAGCAGTTGTAGCTATAAGGTATACAATTTGCCAGGGTATCAATTTGTAAGTCCAATAGTATCTGCAACTGAAGAATGTGAAGCAGCAGAGCTCAGCCCTATAAAGGAGATGGTAGGTGGTTACATAGATCAGGAAAAACAAAGTGGTAGCATCAATAATGCATCTGTATACATCAGAGCATTGAAAAATGGGGAGTGGGCATCTATAAATCCTGAAATGGGTTATCATCCGGGCTCTCTGATAAAACTACCCATGCTAATGACCTTTCTGCATATGGCAGAAGTAGAGCCAAGCCTATTGAACAAGGAAGTGATCTATAATAAGTCTGAAGTGAGCCCTATGAAACAAACATATGAAACCGCCAGTATACAAGTGGGACATAAGTATACAATCAAAGATCTGCTGCACTATATGATAGCATATTCGGACAATAGCGCAACACAACTGCTGGCAAGATTCATGAATATAGATGTGACCAATAAACTGTTTACGGATCTGGGCCTTACCCCACCCTCTAATGACAGTAATTATTTCAATTATAGGATCAATGCCAAGGACTATTCCACCTTTATGGAGTCATTGTATAATGCATCTTACCTAACAATACCGGCATCTGAATATGCGACATCGTTATTGGCAGCATGTAATTTCAAAAATGGGATGATGCGCGAACTACCTGGGAATGTAAGAGTGGCGCATAAGTTTGGAGAGGCGGGCAATGGTATGGACCATGAGCTGCATGAATCGGGCATAGTATATCTGAATGATAGACCCTACCTAATAACCATCATGACCCATGGTAATGATGTGCAGAAATTATCTGATGTTATCAGTCATATATCTAAGATGGTATATGATAAAATGAGCGGGCCTAATATATAAGGTACTATAGGCCAATAAACATATCAGATTCCCCTATACAAAGTAATCCACGAGGAATCCCCAAGGGGGATAATTTCCTCTATGTAATTATCGGGCAAAGAATACATTTGCAGTTAGTTAGAACGGAAAGAAGCCCCCATGTCAGAACAGAATGAACATAATAGTACCGGAACGGTACTAGTGAATGAGATGTATCAAAACTGGTTTTTGGATTATGCCAGCTATGTGATACTAGAACGTGCCGTACCCGCCATAGAAGACGGATTGAAACCTGTGCAACGACGCATACTACATGCAATGAAGGAAATGGATGATGGCCGCTTTAACAAAGTTGCCAATATCATAGGTCAAACGATGCAGTATCACCCGCATGGTGATGCCTCTATAAGTGATGCTATTACCAATATAGGGCAGAAAGAGCTACTGATAGAAACACAGGGTAACTGGGGTGATGTGCGTACAGGAGATAGTGCGGCAGCCGCACGTTATATAGAAGCACGATTATCGAAATTTGCATTAGAAGTAGCCTTTAATAATAAGACAAGCAATTGGCAGCTGAGTTATGATGGACGTAAGAATGAACCAGTAACACTACCGATGAAATTCCCATTGTTGCTGGCACAAGGCGCAGAAGGTATAGCAGTAGGATTATCAACCAAGATATTACCTCATAATTTTTGTGAGTTGCTAGATGCCGCCATCAAGCATCTGAAGGGAAAGAAATTTGAATTGTATCCTGATTTTAACACAGGCGCTATGATGGATGTAAGCAATTACAACGATGGTATGCGTGGTGGCAGAATACGTGTAAGAGCCAGAATAGAAGAAGTAGACAAAAAGACCATTGCCATAAAAGATGTGCCTTATGGTATTACTACTACACAGCTGGTAGATAGTATACTAAAAGCCAATGATAGTGGTAAAATAAAGATCAAGAGTGTAGTAGATAATACTGCTAAAGATGTGGAGCTATCTATACAGCTGGCACCAGGGGTATCTACAGATCAGACCATAGATGCACTATATGCATTTACAGACTGTGAGATATCTATATCGCCTAATGCCTGTGTGATCATCAAGGATAAACCACATTTTGTAGGGGCTAGTGACTTACTGAGATACTCTGTAGAGCATACTAAGCAATTACTACTGAAAGAACTGGAGATAAAGCTGGGAGAACTGGAAGCAGATTGGCATTATTCATCATTGGAAAAGATCTTCATAGAGAAACGAATATACCGTGACATAGAAGAGCAAACGACATGGGAAGGTGTACTGGCTGCAATAGATAAGGGATTGAAACCTTATAAAAAACTCTTCCGCAGAGATGTAACACAAGAGGATATTGTAAGACTTACTGAAATACGCATTAAACGTATCTCTAAGTTTGATGCCTTTAAAGCAGATGAACATATAAAAGGAGTAGAAGCTGAGATAGAAGAAGTAAAAGGCTATATAGCCAACCTAACAGACTATGCTGTAAAGTATTACGAAGGGCTGCTAAAGAAATACGGCAAAGGTCGTGAACGAAAGACAGAGATACGTCCGTTTGAGACCATTCAAGCTACTACAGTAGCTATAGCTAATGCTAAGCTGTATGTAAACTATAAAGAAGGTTTTATAGGTACAGGACTCAAGAAAGATGAATTTGCTTTTGACTGTTCGGACTTGGATAATATCATTGTTTTCCGCAGAGATGGAAAGATGGTAGTAAGCAAGGTATCTGATAAGAACTTTGTGGGCAAGGATATCATATATCTGGCCATCTTCCAAAAGAATGATGAGCGGACTACATACAATATCATTTATTTGGATGGGAAAACAGGCATTACATTTGCTAAGCGTTTTAATGTAACAGGTATTACCCGAGATAAGGAATATGATCTTACTAAGGGGAATCCGGGTAGTAAACTGATATACTTCACTGCCAATGACAATGGAGAAGCTGAATTAGTATCAGTGACTTTGTCACCAGGTAGTAAAGCACGTATCAAGTCGCTGGATTTCCATTTTGAAGATCTGGAAATAAAAGGTAGAAGTGCACAAGGGAATCAAGTTACCAAATACCCGGTAAAATCTGTAAAACTAAAAGAAAAGGGACGTTCTACCCTTTCTGCGCCTAAAATATGGTATGATGATAAAGTGGGCAGACTGAATAAAGATGGAAATGGTATACTATTAGGCAGATTTGATGAGAAAGACAGAGTGATCACTTTCTATAAAGACGGAGCCTATGAGCTGAGTGATTTTGAACTGACCAACCGTTTTGACCCTGATGCAATGATGCTGATAGAGAAATTCAATCCGGAAAAGATATTTACTGCTGTGTATTATGATGCAAAGAGTGGATTCTACCATGCAAAACGGTTCAGAATAGAAACACAGACACTTAAGAACAAATACTCATTCATCAAAGAAGGAGAAGGTAATTTCCCTCAATTGGTGACATCTCATCAGGAGCCTATCATATTAGTAAAAACAGGCAAGAAGAAGGCGGACCAGAAAGAGGAAGAAATAGCGTTATATGAGACCATAGAGGTGACCGGATGGAAGTCAGTAGGCACTCGTATAGCCGGCAATGACCTAAAAGAAATCAGCTTAGTATCTGAAGAGGAGGAAAACACTGATAATCAAGAAGCTCCGACCCTATTTTGATGCCTGTTTTTTTAGAAAAATCAGTACCTTCACAAATCCTACTTTGTTTGATAGATTGACAATAAGTAATGAAAAAAATTGAACTGGAGATCGTAGCTCTGTCCCATAGTATTACACAGACACATTCATATGCAGTAGTACTTGGAGAAGTAGACGGATTACGCCGCTTACCTATTGTCATCGGAGGCTTTGAGGCTCAGGCAATTGCAGTGGCACTAGAAAGGATGCAACCCAGCAGACCACTAACCCACGATCTGTTTGCCAATTTCATGACCACATTTGGAATAGAGCTCTTAGAAGTACTGATTTATAAATTAGAAGAAGGTATATTCTTTTCTAAATTGATATGCCAAAGTGATGGAGATGTAATAGAAATAGACTCCCGCACTTCAGATGCATTAGCACTAGCTGTACGTGCCAATTGCCATATATATACTTACGAGAACATTATGGAAGCCGCAGGACTGTACTTAGATCAGCCTGAAAAAGAAGAATCTACAACAGAACAAAAGACCATCGCCACTATAACAGATACAACAAGTACATTAGATAAAGACTTGAAAAACATGAATGTAGAGGAACTACATACCTTGTTACAACAAGTGCTAGACCAAGAGGATTACGTAAGGGCTATCCATATAAGAGATGAGATCAATAGTAGAAAATCAAAATAATTGCGATCTGTACAATGGCCAAAAATACATCCTATTTATTTAAACTCTGAGGCGAAAGTCATGTCTAAATAGTTCAAAATGAGGCTGATGAAACGAGTGTTGACGATAACTATTGCAGGCTTATTATGGCATACTCTTTCATTGGCACAGGAAGTAAGGAAATGTGGTTATGATCTAGTAAAAGCTCCATTACTCAAACTCAACCCTAATTTTGAGCAAGAATTAAAAAAATCACATCTTAACGTCGCTAAAGGCACAAATACGACTACCTCTGCTACTACCATACCTGTAGTATTTCATATAGTATTAGACAGCAGCCAAATAGCACAAATAGGTGATACCAGTGGCATAGCTGATCGTGTAAATACACAACTACAAGTGTTGAATGCAGACTATAACAAAGAGAATGCAGATAGTAGCATTATTCCAACTCCATTTAAAGCATTATATGGTAATGTACGAATCAAATTTGCGCTGGCACATACCGACCCAATAGGAAATGCAAGCAGAGGTTGGTCAGTAACAAAGATCACAGCTAATGGATTTGATTATAATGCCAATCCGAATGACCCAGCTGGAGCGGCTAAGCATGATAGTACAGGTGGAGCAGATGCATGGGATGTGACCAGATATCTAAATATATGGGTCATCAATTTTTTGCAAGGACCTTTGCCCTCGGGCATTTTAGGACTCACCATACCACCTGCATTTACAGTAGCACCAAATGACCAATATCCGGCAAATGAAATGGGGGTATTGCTGAACTATGGTGCATTTGGTAAGCGCACATCAGCAACTGAATATTTTTATCAACACAAATACGATAAAGGGCGAACACTGACACATGAGGTAGGACATTACTTTGGTCTGTTCCATACTTGGGGAGATGATGATGGAAAATGCCCCGGGGATGTAGGAGGAAGTGATGATGGCATCAGTGATACCCCACCCGAGGCTAACGCCAATTATAGCTGCAGAAGTTTTCCTTACTATGATGTATGTTCATCAACAGGCAATGGAGTGATGTATATGAACTATATGGATTATACAGATGATTCGTGTATGAATATGTTCACCTTAGAACAAGTGAATGTTATGGATTCGAAATTAAACCCATCGGGAGAATCTTATAATTTGAGCAGACACCCTGAATTATTGCAATACCCGGGAACACAGCTACCCACGAGTGATAATTATGTAATAGGCCCAAACCCAAGCACAGGTATATTTTATATCATGTTTGAGGATGTACCTACAGACCTACAATCTGTAGCTGTAACGAATATACTAGGTTGGAAAGTATATGAAGAGAATGAAGTGGGACAACAAAACACCACATTCCCAGTTGATATTACTGGGATGCCAAAAGGCTTATATTTTTTACAGATCAGATTCAGCAATCATACAGAACTTAGAAAAATAGTATTACGATGATACAAAACACATTCAATTTAGAAAAAGTACTTGAACAATCCAGTCTTGATAAGGAACTACGTAGCATTGCAGAAAAAGTGCAGCGTCAAGAGCGCATCACAGAAGAAGAAGGTGTAATACTTTTTGAAAAAGGCGATCTAGGCTTTGTAGGTGCATTGGCTAACTATGTAAGAGAGAATATGCATGGTAATAAAGTATACTTCAATCGCAATTTCCATATTGAGCCTACAAATGTATGTGTATTTAGCTGCCAGTTTTGCTCCTATTCCCGCTTGTACAAGAGTCGTGATGAAGGATGGGAACTGAGTATTGAACAAATGCTGGACATGGTGCGCAAATATGATGACCAACCAGTAACTGAAGTACATATAGTAGGTGGTGTACATCCAAAAATGAATCTTGAATTCTTCTGTGAACTGATAGGCAAAGTTCAATCACACCGTCCTGACCTGCATATCAAAGGATTTACAGCAGTAGAACTTGATTATATGTTCAGGAAAGCGAAAATGAGCACTGAAGAAGGTGTAAAATTACTACATGAAGCAGGCTTACAATCTATACCGGGAGGAGGGGCTGAGATATTCCATCCGGACGTAAGAAAAGTGATCTGTGAAGATAAAGTAGACGCAGATGGATGGTTGCTGATACATGAAACTGCACATAAATTGGGCATGCATTCAAATGCTACTATGCTATACGGCCATATAGAGAAGTATGAGCATCGTATAGACCATATGAGCAGACTACGTGATCTGCAAGACAGAACAGGAGGTTTTAATTGCTTTATACCACTCAAATTCCGCAATCAGAACAACGACATGTCGCATATTGCAGAGGCTACAGTAGCAGAAGATATGCGTGTATATGCTATCTCCAGAATATTCCTTGATAACATACGCAACCTGAAAGCCTACTGGCCAATGCTAGGCAGACAATCAGCACAACTGACATTATCATTTGGGGTGAATGACCTGGATGGCACTATTGATGATACTACCAAGATATATTCTATGGCAGGATCGGAAGAACAAACACCATCAATGACAACGGAAGACCTATGTGATCTGATAGAAGCTGTAGGAAAATTACCGGTAGAACGCGACACACTGTACAATGAAATAAAAGTGTATCAAAAAGAAACCATATAGAAAAGGGAAGGGTCTTATTCTTCCAGGAAATTAAGATCCTTTCCAAAAGTTTCCTCGGTCATCATTACAGCTGTAGTACTTAGAGCCATTACAATGACCCCTACTATTGCAGCTGCATGTATATAACCGAAGCCGGGCTTTAGGAAATTAAAAAGGATAATAATAAGGGGTAATGAACCACGTACCATATTGGGTACAGTAGTGGTCACAGTTGCACGAAGATTGGTGCCGAAATGCTCTGCAGCCATAGTGACAAAAAGAGCCCAGAAACCTGTGCCAAAACCCATAAGCATACAAATGGCATACATATTGGTAGCAGTACCATTATACTGCTGGAAGTATAAGATGATGCTGACTATAGTAATAGAGTAATAAATGTATAGTGCTTTTTTACGGCTCTTTAATACCTGACTGACCAAACCTATTAGCAGATCGCCGATAGATATAGCTACATATGCCAACATAACAGCCTTACCAGGAACTATCTCATCTTTGATACCGAAATTCTTGCCGAATTCTTTAGAGAATGAAATGAGAATACCTATTACATACCATGTAGGTAAACCAATAAGTATACTGAGTAAATACTTTTTGCGTCTTTTAGCATTAGTAAAGAGCATCAAGAAATTACCCCTGCTAACAGTTGACTCTTTCATGTTTTTGAACATACCTGATTCGAAAACACTTACGCGTAACACTAGTAAAGCTAGCCCTAATGCACCACCAATGTAATAACAAGTACGCCAATCGAAAGTCTGAGAAATGAAATATGCTGCAACAGCGCCTGTGAGACCTATACCCGCTACTATAGAGGTAGCAACACCACGCTTTTCTTTGGGGATCAGTTCGCTTACCAAAGTAATACCTGCTCCCAATTCACCTGCCAATCCAATACCTGCAACGAAACGACAAATGCTGTATTGAGTAACATTCTGAACAAAGCCATTTGCAATATTGGCCAAAGAGTACAAAATGATTGAGCCAAAGAGTACACTTAGTCTACCCTTCTTATCTCCCATTATACCCCAGATGATACCGCCAATGAGTAATCCATACATCTGTATACTGATGATGAACTTACCATCCATATCGATAGCCAATTCGTTTAAGCCTAAGCCTTTGAGACTTGATACCCTGATAATGCTGAACAGTAAAAGATCATAGATATCTACAAAATAACCCAATGCAGCAACCAAAACTGGAATGCTTAAAAGTGTAATGGTCTTGTTAGGATGCTGCATGTATTAATGGAGTTGTTATTCTGCAGGTGTAACTTTTTTCTTTTTCCCAAAAAACATCTTGAATAACACAGGGCCTGTTGTCACTAATATGAGCAAGATCACTATAATCTCGATATGTTCCTTCACCCATACATTCTTACCTAATAAGAAGCCGGTCATTGTCATACTAAATACCCATGCTACGCTACCAATGATATTATAAGAAATGAATTTTTTCTTATCCATATCTACAACACCAGCTACTATAGGAGCAAATGTGCGTACTATTGGTAAGAATCGACCAAGGATAATAGCCATTCCACCCTTCTCTTCGTAAAATTCGTGTGCCTGTACCAGATGTTTACGCTTAAAAAGCCATGTCTCACGTCTTTCGAAAAGTAGATGACCTGATTTATTGCCGAACCAATAGCCCACCATATTACCTATGATACCTGAAAGTGCGAGTAATGCTATCCAGTAAATGAGGTTCAATGCATTATTGTCAAAGGGAGAATGAGAATTGGCAATGATCATACCTGTGATAAATAAAAGAGAATCGCCTGGGAGAAAGAACCCTACAAAAAGTCCGGTTTCTGCAAAAATAATAAAGGCCACAAGGTATAGTCCACCATGTGCAGTAATAAAATCGGGATTGGTAAGTTCTTTAAATAAGGCAATTAATTCGTGCATAATATGTACTTGAATGAGTGAAAATAAAAAAATATAAGCAAATGGCCATCATCAATGTGTAATATCGTAGTGTTAAAAAATAAAATAAGCTACTTAAGCTTATTTTCCCATTTGCTAACAACAGCTGTAGCTACACTGTTACCGATAACGTTTGTGGCACTACGCCCCATATCTAATAGTGGATCAATACCTAATAATAGTGCCAAACCTGCTTCCGGGATCTTAAATGTGGCCAATGTACCGGCTATGACTACCAGTGAAGCTCTGGGTACACCTGCTACACCTTTACTAGTAAGCATTAATACTAGGAGCATACTTATCTGAGTAGAAAATTCCAGATGTATACCATATGATTGAGCAATGAACAAGGATGCAAAGGTCATATACATCATAGAACCATCGAGATTGAAAGAATAACCCAAAGGCAAAACAAAACTCACAATTCTATTCTCACAGCCGAAACGTTCTAATTCCAGCATTGTCTTAGGGAAAGCTGCTTCGCTACTGCTAGTACTAAAGGCTAAAATTGCAGGCTCTTTAATATGCTTCAGTAATGTAAAAATTCTACTCTTGATAAAAAGCGCGGCACCGCTCAATAATATAACCCACAGTATCAATAGGCCCAAATAGAATTCACCAATGAAAATAGAATAGGTGCCTAATATGCCCAAACCTTGTTTGGCAATAATGGCTGTCATTGCACCAAAAACAGCGAGGGGCGCAAAATTCATAACATAGCCAGTGACCTTTAGTATGACATGAGCAAATGCATCCATAGCTTTTATCACTATTTGCCCTTTCTCTCCTATAGCTGCTGTAGCTATACCAAAGAATACTGAGAAAACTACTATCTGTAATATCTCGTTTTTGGCCATAGCATCTATAACACTAGCAGGAAACATGTGGTACATGAAATCTCTAAGCGTAAGCGCAGCTTTATTAACCCCACTATCTACTACATCAGGCAATGGTAAATGCATAGCGATACCTGGCTGAAAGACATTAACTAACAACATCCCCAACAAAAGACTGAATAAAGATGTACTAATGAACCAAAGCATGGTCTTACCACCGATTCGGCCAACGGACTTAATATCACCGAGTTTGGCTACCCCTACTACCAGTGTAGTAAAAACTAGTGGAGCTACTATCATTTTAATAAGGCGGAGGAAAATATCTGACAAGAGAGCAAAAAGTTCCAGTTTATTATCACGTGCGTCGATGGCTGTCGATCTTGCTAAAGAGTATTTACCTTTCTCCGCTATAAGTTGTTTATATATTACCCCCGTAGTATCAATACTTCTTTTTATATTGGTCTGCAGGGCTTTGATTGTATGCTCAGTACTGGTTATCTGGAAATTTTCTTTCTGCACATAACTGCTATTGAATGCAAAACCCACAACAATACCTGCTATCATAGCAATGATAATATACAAGGTAAGGCGGTTTCTTTTAGCAGGAGTATTTTTGGTCATTCAATATTATTGAAATAACAAGATAAGCGTTTTTAGGCAGTGGTACTATATAACAATCTGCCTTGTATAGATACATTGCCTTGCAAACCGCCACTATGAACACACAATATTCTGGCATCATGAGGGAAATACCCCGACTGTATCAGTTCATTTATTCCATACATCATTTTAGAAGTATACACGATATCAAGAGGAATATGATTAATGGTATAGAAATCATTCATAAAGTCGATCAACTCATCTTTCCATTTACCAAAACCACCAAAGTGCCAATTGTCGAATAAATGCCAGTTTGTATTTTGACCATCTTTAAGATGAGAACTGATCTCATCCTTTAAATATATGCCATTCTTCATGGGGACAAAACCCAGTACATTTTGCGTAGATGCTAAGGCATTACGAAGGCCAATAAATGTGGTGCCGGAACCAATGGCAGTGCACACATGTGTATAATGGGAGGAGATGAGTTTCGCAATATCTTCTGAACCTACCCTACCCCATTCGTTAGCGCCACCTTCGGGTATGATATATGGATTGTTAAACTGCTCAGAGAGAGATAATAACCATTCAGGATTTTCTTTCAAATTATAATCTTCACGAGTAACAAATACAAGCTTCATACCAAAAGACTTGCACTGATTTAGCGTAGGAGTTAGTTCATCCGCACTGTATGTGCCTCTTATAATACCTATGGCCTTTACACCATACGTATATGCAGCAGCAGCTGTAGCTACCAAATGATTGGAATACGCACCACCAAATGTGAGTAAGCTATCATAGCCTAACTCTCTTATATGTTGTAAATTATGTTTGAGTTTATACCATTTATTACCTGAAACTACAGGGTGAATCATATCTAGGCGCAACATGTCTACAGCTGCTACGTATGGGCTATACCATGATGAATGCAGATCTTGGGTAATGGCTTGATGTTCGTTAATTATAGCCATATTCTCGAAGGTAATTTTCATTATCGCGCCACTTAGGTCGAACCTTTACAAATAGTTCTAAGTGGACTTTACGTTGTATGAAATCTTCTATTGATTTTCTTGCACCGATACCTAATTGTTTGATCATACTTCCACCTGTGCCTATGAGTATCACTTTCTGCGTTTCGCGAGTAACTATGATCTCAGCTTTTATAACTGTAAGAGTGGATTTTTCTTCAAAAGATTGCACTAATACCGCTGCATGATATGGTATCTCCTCGTGGTAGAGTTTGTATATCTGTTCTCTTATTAGCTCGCCAACAAAGAAACGTGTGGACCTATCAGAGATATTATCATCTGGGTAATAAGGAGGAGCCTCAGGTAAATGTTTGAGGATGATGGGTAATATCTTATCTGTATTGTTTTTTTTATGAGCAGATATAGGAAGTATTTCCCATTTTGGGTATTTGTCTTTATATACTTTAACGAGTTGATCAATACTTGCTTTATCCTTTACCAGATCAATCTTATTGAGTAATAGGATTACAGGTACTTTTAGTTTCAATGAAACAGCAATTGCTTCCAGTTCCTCAATAGGCAATGAGATATCGTGCATAAGAATAGCTACATCTGCATCTTCCAAAGCACTTTTTACATGCATCATCATTTTTTGATGCAATTTATACTTAGGGTCTATGATGCCAGGAGTATCAGAAAATATTACCTGATACTTAGATTCAGTAAGAATGCCAATAATTCGATGACGTGTGGTTTGTACTTTGGGAGAGGTAATAACGAGGTTCTCGCCCAATAAAACATTGAGTAGTGTGGACTTACCTGCATTAGGTAAACCGAATATATTGACAAAACCAGCTTGGTGCGTATCTGACATAGCATGTAAAAATACTCCGCAAGTAGCAAAGAAATACAGAAGCTTGTAAATAAAAACAGATTGATTTGTTTATTAAGGTACATTGGCGTACATTTGCAATCCAATAGCGCGAGGTAGAGCAGCGGTAGCTCGTCGGGCTCATAACCCGAAGGTCATAGGTTCGATCCCTGTCCTCGCTACCCGACAGAGAAAGTCAGCATTTTTGCTGACTTTCTCTTTTTTATGCCCGCTGAAAGCCTTGTCAATACTATCTAATAACGAAAGAATATCATTCGTTTCGCAGGTTCGATAATCTGGTTTTTCATAAATCAATTTTTCAGAAAAAATTAAACCTAGCATTTTTCGCTTGCCGTCCAGCGATGCATCAGCGAAATAAGACCCCATATTATTAACCAATGTTAGCC
>JBAWXE010000085.1:0-12504 GCA_037144255.1 Bacteroidota bacterium
CCAGTTAAGAGTTGCAGTAGTTGTTGTAACATTTGCAGTTGAAAGCCCTGAAGGTGTTGTACACGATAAGGCAAGAGTTGTAAATGTGCCCGAGGTGCTGAATGAACTGCTTGAAGATGCACAAACTGTTTGCACTTGAAATTCATAATTTGAACCTGGGGTTAAACCTGAAATGCTGACAGAGTTAGTGGCTGAAGTGGTATTGCTCCATGTGGTTGTACCTACAATTCTGTATTGAATATTATAACTTATTGCTCCGCTAACAGCTGCCCAGTTAAGAGTTGCAGTAGTTGTTGTAACATTTGCAGTTGAAAGCCCTGAAGGTATTCCACATCCCGTAGTGCCATTTATAGATCCGTTGATTAATAAATTTAGAATTTGGAATGTACCGCCAATTCCTGTTGCATTGAAACCATATATCCGGAATTTTAACTGATTCGGAGATGATACATTGATAGTTGTTGCCCATGTACCGGTAATTGTACTACCACAACTTGCATTATTTGGTAATTGGTCAGAACCTTGATCGATCCATGTAGTACCCCCGTTAACACTATAGGCAAATCGAACATTTGCCGGACCTGTGCCAGAACGTCGAAGGTCTGCACTAAATCCGGTTACATTCAATGTATTACCTGCATTAGGTGTCACACTTACTTCCACACCTGGTAATGTAGACGCATAGGTAGTTACAGTTGTGAAATTTGATGTTGAAAATCCGGTCCCGCAAATGCTAGATGGATGCAAAGCACCATTGATTCTTGATAATGGTAATCCAGTAGCTCCGGTAGCAACAAGATTCAATGCTCCGGTAGTATCATTTGTATATGATAGAATCTGAGAATAACCATTATTATTACTTAATAGCAATAATAAAATCAATGTGATACTGGAAATTGGATCAATAAATAATTTTATAATTTTTTGCATAATTAATTGATTATTAATAGTTTCTAGTTAATAAAATAGAAGTAGCGAAGGTAGTTTTAGAAACTATATATAATGTTAATTACTTATTATGTTTGTGTTAAATGGATTATGTATTAAACATTTGAATGGTTATTTTTAGTGGATTTATATTACTAGCTAAATAAGCTATATAACCTTCCTTGATTTTTAACTCATGTAGATAATACTCATAGCCTTCATGTGTTACTATATCACTGCAAACATCTATTGACGCAAATGATACAGCTACACCTGTACCAATAGCTTTTAAGCATGCTTCTTTTCTGGTCCATAGTGTATAGAAGCTCCTATTTATATCCTTACTTTCTTTTATCATTTTCCATTCCCTATCTGTAAAAAGCTCCTTGTAATCTTTCACATTTACTTGTCTTATTTGCTCTAGGTCTATGCCTACCTTAGCATTTATTGTGCCTGCACAAACACTGATTTCTCCTGAGTGCGAAGTACTGAATTCAAATTCCGAATCGAAAAATGGTCTGTTATATTGCGTATATTGAATATTACTCAACCCTATTCTATCACTTAGTTGAAATTGTTGTAATAATTCTTTCAATAATAACTTCCCCATTATCCTTAGCTGTCTGTCTTTGGGGTCTTGATATGTCAATATCCTTTCTTTCAAGGAAAAGGTTAAAAAGTCAAGTTTTTTTTCCTGTTCTTTGTGGCTCCAAACCTTATCAGATTCATTATATAGACATACTATCATAACAGCTATTAAAGTAATACAATAATTGTGTAACGATTAATATTTTTTCTGTCTTATCTTATGCTCTGTTTTAATAGTAAGTAACTGTGTGAGTATCTGTTTTATAAAAATGTTTTATTAAGTTACAAGCTGATGGCTAATTACCTATAGTATTACCCTAATATTAAACAGGGCTTTGCAATGAGTAACAGCTGTTTGATTTTTTTTGTGAGTAGTAGCATATGGATTCTATTAGTATTGTTTTTGGTCTCGATCGCCCGGAGTTACTTCACGAGGAAACACTCGTGGATATGTTCCGTATGTCTGCCAAACAATACGGTTCTAAAACAGCATTGATATTTCAACAGACATCCCTTAGTTATGCCCAACTCGATAGGTGGACAGATGCAGTTGCTGCTTTCCTTTTTCAAAAAGGTATTCGTCGTGGTGATAAAGTAGGTCTTTGGTGGCCTCGTAGTGTTGAGCTTCATGTAGCTGTATTAGGCATAGCAAAAGCTGGAGCTTCATATGTGCCTTTGGACAGAGAAATGCCTGCTGAACGTGTTGTTACTGTACTTACAGAGGTGGGTGCATCAGCTTGTTTTACAGATGGCAAGTTGGATATGGACTTACTGGTATTTGTAGTACCACCTATACCATCAGTCCATACCGAAATCGAAATACCCGAAGGTCCACTGCCTGATAACTGGGCTTATGTCTTATATACATCTGGTAGTACTGGTAAGCCTAAGGGTATTCCCATCAGCCACAGACAGATATGTCATCTAGTAAGGTCAGAACAATATATTTTCAATATTAGTGCAGATGATAAAGTATATCAGGGGTTCTCTGTATCCTTCGATATGTGGTGCGAGGAAACATGGATCAGTTTCTTTGTTGGTGCAACTATATTGGTAGCGGATGCAATTGCTGCTAAGTCTATTGACGAACTCAGCGATGTACTGCGCAACAATAATATAACTATTCTACATGCTGTTCCCAGCTTACTAGCAGTTATGGACGAGAATGTTCCTTCCGTACGTCTGGTGAATGCAGGAGGTGAGGCATGCACACCACAAGTATTAGAACGTTGGTCTAAACCCCCACGTCTATTCTTTAATAGTTATGGTCCTACTGAAACTACTGTAACTGCTACTATAGCTGCTCTAAATCCCGGTGATAAAATTACTATTGGTCAGCCATTACCCAATTACGATCTAGCAGTAGTAGATGAGCAATTGAACCCATTGCCTCGCGGTCAACGTGGCGAACTTATCATCACTGGCCCTGGAGTATCAGAGGGCTATGTGAATCGCCCGGATCTTACAATAGAAAAATTTGTAACCAAGCCGGCCTCATTGGCAGCTATGCATGGCGATCGTGTATATCATACTGGCGATGCTGCTATTATCAATCCCGATGGTAGTATCGATTTTCAAGGCCGTATTGATGACCAGATAAAACTGCGCGGCTATCGTATAGAGCTGGGTGAAATAGAATCGCAACTCAATCTTATAAATGGTATTTCTGCAGCTGCAGTAGCTGTTAGAAAGGATAACAACGATCAGGACAGATTAGTGGGGTATATTGTGTTGAATTCTAACATTCCTTTTGATGAAGTACACATTCGTGCTGAACTGGGCAAATTACTACCTGTCTACATGGTGCCGGGTGTCATTATGCCAATGCCCGAATTGCCGCGCCTTCCTAGTGGAAAGATCGATCGCAAATCATTGCCTACACCTACTGTATTATTAGAAGAAGATATTATTTCTCAGGATGAGCCAATTGATATCAATGCTCCTTTGGCAGAGCGTGTGTTGGCTATGTTACATAAGGTATTCCCTCATCGCGAAATAGATCTGTCAAAGGATTTCTTTACTGATCTGGGAGGCCACTCATTGGTAGCTGCATCTTTTGTATCTCGCCTCCGTAGCGAGGCTGGTGTACCAAATGCATCGCTTAAAGATATTTATACTAACCGCCCTTTACAGGCATTAGTAAATGAATGGGACAAAAGACCTAAGGCAGAAGCCAAGAAAAAACGCATTTACAATCAGGCTCCTTGGTGGCGCCACACTACTTGCTGGATAGCACAAACTTTTGTGATACTCATGGTATATGGTCTTTTCGCCATGCAAATATTCATGCCATACATGGGTTACTATTATGTACAGCAAGAAACCGGAAATCATGGTTATGCCATTTTAGCATCACTTTGTCTCTTCTGTTTCATTCCTCCTGTTTTTTCAGGTATCACTATCATTACCAAATGGCTCGTCATAGGTAAGATGAAGGAAGGGGATTATCCATTATGGGGCACTTACTATTTCCGTTGGTGGCTGGTCAATGTCATGCAACGTTTAGTGCCTTCACAATTTCTGAATGGTACACCTCTATACCCTGTCTACTTACGTTTGATGGGTGTAAAGATAGCTGCTGATGCACAGCTTGGTGCAATATCTATTGGTGCCGAAGATCTCGTAACTATAGGCAACGACGTAAGTATCAGTTCTCAGGCTATTCTTAATAACGCAGTAGTAGAAGATGGCTGGCTCAAACTGCGTCACATTCACCTGGGCGATCATGCATACATAGGTAGTAGTGCCGTCATTGCCGGTGGTACTACGGTAGAGGCCTGGGGCGAATTGCAAGATCTCAGTTTCTTACCTACTGGTAAGACCATCCGCACCGGCGAGGTATGGCAGGGTAGCCCTGCACAGTGCATCGCTACTAGAACTCTTGAAGAATTACCACAACCACTTGAGGTCACTCCTGCACGACAGCGCAAATACAGCATGATATTCCTGCTGTCTTTATTGGTATTCCCTTTTGCTGTCCTATTACCATTGTTCCCTATTCTCGTTATCATCAACGAATTAGATAATGCCTACCCCGATTATGATTTCGGTTATCTCAAGTACATGCCCATATTGGCATTCATATACATCATACTATTCTCATTAGTTACCATAGGTCTTACACGTTTATTACAGCGTGGCATCAAGCCCGGCACTTATCCTATACATAGTAAATTCTATGTGCGCAAATGGTTTGCCGATCAGCTCATGTCACTTTCGCTCATCGTATTGCATCCTATTTATGCTACCGTTTATATCTCTCGTTTCTTCCGTGCCTTAGGTGCCAAGGTCGGTCCTAATACAGAGATATCCACTGCCAGTTCTGTTACCCATCCTTTGTTAGAGATAGGTAGCGGTGCCTTTGTAGCCGATGCTGTTACTCTGGGCGAATCCGATGTGCGTGCCCAACAACTCATTCTCAATACCACCACCATTGGCGATAATAGCTTTGTAGGTAATAGTGCGCTCATACCGCAAGGTTACCATCTGCCTGGCAATATGCTCATAGGTGTGCTATCTACACCACCTAGCTCTGAGCAGCTGGCTGCCAATACTACTGCTAAAGACTGGTTCGGTTCTCCTGCCATTGCACTCCCTCGCCGTCAGGAAAGCAATCCTTTCCCTGCCGGCCTTACTACTACACCATCGCCTACACGCAAACTCGCTCGTAGCTTGGTAGAGTTATTACGTATCATATTGCCCGAGACCGCTGTACTTTGTTTCTCTATTCTGTTCATTGCATATGGTCACGATCTGTTAGTAGGTAAGAATATCTTACGCATGTTCACCCTATTCCCTTTTTATTATTTGGGCTTTATTGGCTTACCCGCATTCTTACTTACTGTCCTGCTCAAATGGATACTTGTAGGCAAATACAAGGCCGAACAAAAACCTATGTGGACATGGAAGGTGTGGCGCAGCGAGGCTATTACTACTACTTACGAAGCCCTCTCCGTACCTTTCCTCTTAGAATATCTTAAAGGCACTCCTTGGCTACCTATTGCAATGCGTTTGTTTGGTGTCAAGATCGGACGTCGTGTCTGGATGAATACCACTGACATCACCGAATTCGATATGGTGAGTATCGGTAACGATGTAGCCATGAATGATGACTGCGGTCCTCAGACCCACCTTTTCGAAGATCGTGTCATGAAGATTGGCGCCATTCGCTTTGGCAACCGCTGTACAGTAGGTGCACGTTCTATTATCTTGTACGATAGCGAAATTGGCGATGATGTAAAACTTGATGCCTTATCTCTTGTTATGAAGGGCGAACAACTACAATCCGGTACTGACTGGGTAGGTAGTCCTGTTAAACCTGCTTGATCGAGCCCATCTCGAAGCTGAGATACCCTAGGCAATTCACTATTAGCATTCCCCACATTTTTGCATTTATCATATTATCACCTCTTTTTTTGACAATTCTATAACAATTCCCCTATTTCTTGGCACGGTATATGTATTATACTAAGTAACAACATTTGATATTACAACGATAGACTGTTAAACGATACTAACAATAAAACATTCGCATTATGAACAGGACATTATATTACAGCCTTTGGACATTAGCGGGAATTTGTATTTGCATTGCCTTTTATTTACTCATCAAACCTGCTTTTATAGGTTCTGGTTTTCAGAACAATGATATCATAACAATTGATACAGCATTAGGATTATTGTTCATAGCCTCAGCTGCTGGCTTTGCAGCTAAAAAGATAAGGGAGCATGATGAACGCCAATTCTTCATGACCCCCAAAAAGAAAGTGTAGCAAGAAAAAGTGTAGAATGAGTGAGAAAGAGTAGAGGGATAGAGTGAATGTTTCGTAACAGATAAGAGCCACAACATTGTTGTGGCTCTTATCTGTTAGTGTAGTCTAATTTGTTAGGGCTAATTTTATTTAATGCCAAATTTTCCTTAAAATGCACGTACACCTCTTATATAATTGCCATCATATGGCCATTTATTTTCAGTGCCAATATTACCGCTACCACTCGAGTCCATGTTAATATAGTAAGCTTGTTGAGCATCAAGTTGAGAAGAGGTCCAATAAGGCGCATTAGAGAAGTTTCCCAATCCAAGTGGAATTAAATGACCAAATATTGATGACATTTCATCTAGTGATGGTAAATACCAATCGTGATAGCCATAATTAAAACTGTTAACGCAAGCAGAAGCAGCAGAATTGTTAGGACATGAAGCAATTATATTGGCTGTATTTTGTGCTCCGCTCCCAAATGTTGTATAAACATTAGGGACTAATGTATCCATACATCCCCAACTAGTATAGCCAAAGTCTTGGTTTGAGCAAACTAGTCCATGCTGACCTGTACCATCTAAATAGAATATGATTCCCCCTGCATAAAATTCTCCAATGTACAATGAGTTAGGAATCGACGTTGTAAAAGTTGAATCGTTTCCATAAACAGTTCCAATACTATTTGTCGCATAACTTCTAATATGATAAGTAATATTAGAACCAAGGTTAGAAAGATTAGCAGAGAATGCACCAATACCTGTACCATTTGTAGTAAAATTTCCGGCAATTGTAGGGTTAGGTTGTAGACCCCAACAAAAACCTCGCACTGTAACTGCACATCCTCCATCGCTTACAACATTACCATTGCAAGTAACTGAAGTTGGTGTAATGTTGGTTGTAGTATTTGTACTTATTACGGGTGATAATCCAGTTGTATCAGTTAGATCATCCCCATACCCTGTTCCTAAACTATTAGTTGCATATGCCCTTACATGGTACACATTTCCACATCCACTCAAACCTGTTAATAAACTATTGAATGTTCCAATTCCCGTACCATCTACAGTAAAGCTATTAGCTAGTGTTGGATTCGGGCCGTTACTCCAACATACACCCCTTGCAGTTACAGGGCTTCCTCCATCCATGGTTACATATCCTCCACCATTAGCAGTTGTGCTGGTTGCCATTACAATTGGGTTGGTACCTACTATCGGTATTGACGGTGGAGGTGGTATTGGTGATAGAGATGTAAATGTAATTTCATTTCCGTAGTTGGTTCCCAAAGCATTCATTGCAAAAGCTCGGATATAAAAAGTTGTTGTTGGTGTTAGTGATCCTACGTTAAGATTATAGATTCCTATTGCATTACTTGAACTTGTACTGGCATAAGCTCCAGATGAATAAGTTGGATTTGGGGTTGTGCTCCAAACTATGCCACAATAATAAACGGGAGAACCTCCATCCGCAATAAGATTGATCCCTGAACTAGCTGAAATATTTGTAATGTTTGTTGCTGGTAATGTTGAAAGCACAGGTAAGGAGAAGTTAGCTGTTGTGAAAGTGATCTCATTTCCATAGGATGTTCCTCCCGCATTTACTGCAAATGCCCTTACATAATATGTTGTATTAGCAGTTAATCCGGATAACGGAGCGCTATAAGTGCCATTCCCACTACCGGATATAGAAAAATTATTTGCAGTTGTTGCGCCCGGTGATGTACTCCAGCAAATACCTCTACTAGTTACTGCAAATCCTCCATTATTTGTAATGTATCCCCCACTAGTTGCTGTAGTATTGAGTATGTTTGTTATTGCATTTGTTGTCAGTGTTGCTAACGGTGCAATTAAGGTGGTATATATTACTTGATTACCGTAGGCAGTACCCTGCGCATTAGTAGCATATGCTCTTACATAGTAGGTTGTCGATGCGTTTAGACTTGTCATGCTTCCACTGAACGCTCCATTATTAGCTCCATTGGTACTAAAACTATTGGCAAGTGTTGGATTAGGATTTGTACTCCAGCAAAGCCCTCTGCTAGTTACTGTGCTACCACCATTACTGGTTACAGTGCCTGCTCCGTTGGCTGTAGTATATGTTATGTTATAAACGCTATCAGTGGTTACCGTTGGAATGCTTAATGGTAATGTAGTAAATGTCTTGATGCTACCAAAACTCGTTCCATTTGAATTAGTAGCGTACGATCTTACATAGTAGGTCTTGTTATTAACAAGTGTGCTAAATGTGTTTACCCAACTGCCTAACGTTTGTGATGAAAAGGAACTGGAATATCCACTAATGATGGTAGGGGTAGTTAATGTATCAATACAGAAACCTTTTGATAAAATCATTTCACCACCATTCGTTACTAGTGTTCCATATAATTTTACATTATTTGCACCTATATTGGTGATCGAGTCAGTTGTTACTGTAGGGGTAGTACCTGTGCTCCCTCCTGTTGCATTACATACATAGGTCGTTTGTGTTGCATTTATTTCAGAGGCATCCAGTATACCATTGTTATTGGCATCTAGTCCTGTTTCTATTTTTGTTCCTCCATTGGCACAGTTTACACCTGCTAGTTCTACACTGGTTTTTATCAGTGCATTTAGTCCGTTAGCGCCTATATTACCTGTCGCCCCCGTAGCTCCCGTTGGCCCTGCTGGCCCTTGTGGTCCTGTCGCGCCTGTCAGCCCAATGGGTCCTTGCGATCCAGTTGCACCTGTTAATCCAATGGGTCCTTGTGGCCCAGTAGCCCCTGTTGCTCCAATAGGTCCTTGCGGCCCTGTTGCTCCGGTCAATCCTATTGCCCCTTGTGGCCCCACAGGTCCTTGCGGTCCGGTAGCACCAGTTAGGCCTATCGGCCCTTGTACACCTTGCGCTCCTGTATTCCCGGTCAGCCCTTGTGGCCCTATCGGTCCTTGTGGCCCTGTTGCTCCGGTCAATCCTATTGGTCCTTGCACTCCTTGTGCTCCGGTGTTCCCGGTCAATCCTTGTATTCCTTGTGGCCCTATAGCACCTGTTGGCCCTTGCGGTCCTGTACTCCCGTTACATACATATTGTGTCAGTGTTGGGTTTACTTCAGTAGCATCCAGTATATTATTAGCATTCGTGTCCAATCCCACTTCTATTTTAGTACCACCTGTAGCGCAATTTGCTCCTGCAGCTATGCCGGTAGTTTTTACAAGTGTATTATATCCTTGTGGCCCTTGTGGTCCACCTGCCGGCCCTTGTGCCCCTGTCGCCCCTGTTGGTCCTTGTGGCCCTACCGGGCCAATGGGTCCTTGTGCTCCGGTTGCCCCGCTTGCACCAGTAGCGCCTGTCACACCTATGGGCCCTTGTGCACCTGTGCTTCCTTGTTGCCCATTACACACATATCGGGTCAGTGCAGTATTTATTTCTGCTGAGTCTAGTATATTATTGGCATTAGTATCTAGCCCTATTTCTATTTTTGTGCCACCTGTTGCACAATTCACTCCTATAGGCTCATTACTTGTTTTCACTAGGGTATTATATCCGTTATTCCCGCTAGGCCCTTGCGATCCTAGTGGTCCTTGCGCTCCTGTAGCACCTTGTGGTCCGGCAGCACCTGTTGCTCCTTGTGGTCCTTGTGGCCCCACAGCTCCATCTGCTCCATTACATACATACTTGGTCAGTAATGCATTTACTTCATTAGCGTCCAATACTCCATTATTGTTACTGTCTACCCCAGCCTCTATTTTTGTGCCTCCGGTAGAGCAGTTCACTCCTGCTGCTTCTATGCTGGTCTTTATCAGTGTGTTCAGCCCATTGTTTCCATTAGTACCATTCACTCCTGCCGGGCCTTGCGCTCCGGTAGCACCTTGCGCCCCTGTTGCTCCTGTAAGCCCTATGGGCCCTTGTGGTCCTGCAGGTCCCTGTGTACCACTTGCTGCATTAGCAGCATATAGGGCATAGGGCACACTCATCAGTTGGCTAGTGCCTGTTATGGTATAGTTGGTTCCACCTGTTGGGTCTGTTTCTGTTTGTATATAATAAGGGCCATTACCCCAGTTGATCCCGCTGAAACTTCCAAAGCTCACCGTACCCGTACCTATAGCTATACTTACCAGTCCATTAATATTTGTACTGGTGCTTTGTGTTTCTTGGTATACCATAGCACCTGTTGCACTGCCTTGTAGTATACTTATGCGCATACCCACACTGGCACTAGTCAATAGCGCATTACCGGCATCTCTTATCACTGCCTGATAACTCATTTGTTGGGGCGCTTGTGCATAGCCTTTCTCTGCAGCTAGCAGAAAACTGATCAACATAAACACAGTACATATTAGTAGTAGTTTTTTCACAGCTTATAGTTTTATCACTTTAAAAGATTTGATCATGTTCTTATCCTGATATACGTATACATAGAAACAACTTGATTGCATATTTGCTAATGATATAGTAGTCTCATTTCCGTTTAATTTTTGTTGATGCAATACTTGCCCTCCTACATCACACAGTATATAGTTCATATCAGGTGTTGGTTTATCCACACTCAGTACCACATAGTCAGTACTAGGGTTGGGATATAGATGTATTATTATGCTTGTGCCACCACCTTCTTTCAATACAAATATTTCATAAGGTTGTTGTACCCCTTGGTTGATGATACCACCTGTAGCGTCTATACCTATATAATCTACTTGCCCCACACTATAGCTCACACTTCCTGCACTGCTATAGGCATTACCACCTGCCGCAGTCGTGCCATGCTGTGCCATACTTGGCACAGATGTATATAATACTATTAAACAAAGGAGAATTCCTTTTATAGACATATTGAAATAATACAGATTATTTATTTAGACATCGAACATTAATATTAACAGCAAATATTATGCCATATTCATTATAATATAGAATATAGTATATTATTTTCTTATGCCTACCAGCTTCTTTACCTTATTATTGATAGCATCTGCATAGATCTGTCTCAGATGTTTATTGGTTGCTTTTAGTAGCACTTTATCATATATAGGTATATACTTCCAGCAGCCATCATGGTTTACAAACCACTTTATCAGATCTTTGTAGTCTGCGGTCAATAGTATTCTTGTTAGATCCCTGCTGAACAGCGTTACCTTGCTTATTTTTTGGGGGGTACTATGCGGTATAAAACTAAGATCATTATTCAGATAATTCCTCACCGCCTTCGAAAAATCATTTCCAGTATGTTTGCCATAATACAACCATGCATTAGGTCTTACATCTATCTCTATCAGGTAATGTTCTTTTTCTTCCAGACTATATAATAGTGTGATGTTGGCAAACCCATTCAGTCCTATCTCACTGCCCATTCGCTTCAGTTCTGCTTGTATGGGCTCATTATGATAAAAACTCCTTTTCGTACTCACACCAAATGCGCTATACAGCATCTTTATGCAGTTAGAGTAGTTATACATTAGCAATACACCATTCTTATATAGTGCATCCACTTTTATCACATGGCTGGGTATATATTTTTGTATTACAAGGTTTTTTTTATGGCCAACTCTTTCTATCGTAGAGCACAAAATGATTATCCAAAATGTGAAGGAATAATTTTTGATGATATTGCAATGGATCATGCTACTGTGATAAAATTTAAATAACAATATTAATTATATTACAACAGTTCAGTTTGATTTTCTTCAAGAGTTTTATATGTGAATGACATTTTATGATTTTCTGAAATTGGAGTATTAATCCCCCAATTATAGTATTTTATAGTTGCATATTGTGATTTATCATTTCTATCAAAATCAAATGCAGGAAATAAATTCATTTCAAGCTGTTTCTCTTTGCAATGATTTTTTTTCAACTCATCGGAAAATGGAAGAAATATTTGAATGTTTAAATTAGCAAAACTAAGAATTAAGGTATATTCAGGATGTTCAATACTTTCATTAGAAATAATCTTTGCTCTGTACAAATCAACTACTGTGTTTTTAAAATAAATGTTTTTATGAGCTGTACAAAACGCAAATGGTATAAATGGTAGTTCTTCAATTTTGTTAGTAATCCATTCAAATGTTTTTATGTTATAACAATCATATTGAATTGGTAATAGTGATAGACCAATCTTTAAAAGTGCTTTATATAGTTTTAATGGTACAAAGGGTGGTTGCCTAAAGACAATATCAAATGTTTTATTGTCTTTATTGATAGTATAATCATCTATATTTTGAATAATTAACTGTTTTTTTGAACCCTGTATATGTTTTAAAAT
>JBAWXE010000086.1:0-12369 GCA_037144255.1 Bacteroidota bacterium
TCACTGCCGATGTTTGGGCTCATGCTTATAGTCGTCAGCAAGCTGCTTATCCACTGCCTTATGTACATCATAACAAATTCTGGCCTACTGTTGCCCGTGTAAATAACACCTACGGCGATCGTAATCTTGTTTGCACTTGCGAGCCAACAGAAGCTTACATGGAAGCTGAAGCTTAAATTTGAACGATATAGTAATAAACGCAAAGACCTGCCATTCGGCAGGTCTTTTTTATCGCTGCTTCTCCAGCACATCACTTAGTGCTAATATCAGGTCATAGGGTACGGATAGCCCCTCCTGTGGTACTATATCAAAACGCCCCAATGGCGACCATGTCATGTAGAACCTGGGTATATTGGTCACATTCACTTCAAAATACAGGCCATTTTTACGCATTTCAGGTATAAAACTGGCAAATACAGTTTTCCCTTCAAATGGTATTCTTTTCGTAAAATTCCTCGCCATCCGATAAAATTAACAGAATTCATAAATGGGGCAAATTGCTATTCAAATGGTAATATATTTTATTTTAATTAATTCAATTTTGCCTTTTGTTTCAAGAATAATATTCATTACTTTTAATTAACAGTTATTCATAAATATTTAGTAATATTGGTTACTTGCAACTATCAGTTGTTATTGTATTTCTTTTGACTCGATTAAAACATGTGTTATGAATGTAGGTATTGCAATCAAACAAGTAAGAAAACAATTGGGGCTAACGCAACAAGAGTTAGCTGTAAAATGCAATATTTCTCAAACCTCATTATCTCAGATCGAGAATGGGAATAAACGTCCGAGTGCAAAAACTACTAAAAAGATCTGTACAGCTTTAGATATACCCGAGTCTGTTATCTACATATTAGGTATGCAGGATACAGATGTGCCTGAAAGTAAACAGAATATGTACAAGCTATTATTTCCGTCTATCCGTAGCCTAGCCTTAGAAATAGTAGGAACAGAGCACAGTGCTTTACTGCAGTAATACCCCTTCTTAACATATTTTATACTCCATTTTATACTCGCTGTATTACTAAGAGTAAATATTTACTACTATTTAAGAACTATTGACTACTTTTTATTGAGACAATACTAATGATCTATTTTATAGGTCTGGGTAGTATCTATCACATTTACATAAATAAAGTGGTGTATATTTGTTAGATATAATGAATATGGAATATGGTTCGTTATTATGTGATTGTATTAAGATGCGTTCATAAATTTTCAATGAAAAAGAATTCAATTTTCTTAGGTATATATTTGCTCCTGATGAGTTCCCTTTCTATGGCTCAGTCCATAAGTGCTGGTAACCTATGTGCTGCATCTAAGCAAAAATTCTTCAGGTCTATGGCAAAGACCACCGTTCTTTCGCCCGATGAGAATAATTACGATGTGAAGTATGTAAAACTGGATCTCAATCTTACCAATCAATCTACTGCTATTAATGGTAATGTGACAACAAAAGCTATTGTCATTGCTGCCTCTATGCCACAATACGTTTTCGAACTCAATAGTTTACTCACCATCGATTCAGCAAAGATCAATGGACAAATTTTACCTGTAACCAATGCCGTAGATACTCACACTGTTGTATTACCTACTGCGCTTGCTCTCAATACACCATTCACTGCTCAGGTATTTTACCACGGTACACCTACATCAGGTACTTTATCTGCTACTACAGGTATCAATAACCTTACTTCTCCTAGTTGGGGTGCACAGGCTACTTTTACCCTCAGCGAACCTTACGAAGCCAAAGACTGGTGGCCTTGCAAACAGTCATTGATGGATCGAATAGACTCAGCAGATATTTGGATAACAGTCCCTGCTTCTATTCCCGGACTCAAAGCTGGTAGCAATGGTATCTTACAACGGGTAACAACCTTAGGTACCGGCGATTTCCGTTACGAATGGAAAGAAAAGAACCAAATAGATTACTATCTCATTTCCGCTGCCGTTGCTCCTTATGTCGATTATTCATTCTACGTACATTTCCCGGGCAATCCCGATTCTCTTTTGGTACAGAATTATGTCTATAACAATCCTGCTACGCTTCCCAATTTCAAATCTGTCATAGATTCCACAGCTTTAATGCTGCAATACCTTTCTACAGTATATGGTACTTATCCTTTCATGAATGAAAAGTATGGCCACTGTATGGGGCCTTTGTCCGGCGGTATGGAACACCAAACCATGACCACTCTCGGCTTCTTTGAGGGTACACTGGTAGTACACGAATTAGGTCATCAATGGTTTGGCGATCATGTTACTTGTGGTACTTGGAAAGACATTTGGCTCAACGAAGGTTTTGCTTCTTATACAGAATACTTGTACGTAGATACTTTCTGGGGTCCTACTTCAGGCTATAATTACATGAAGAATTTCCATACGCAGAACCTGCCTCCTAATCCTGCTACCGGTAGCGTATATGTAGACGATACTACCAGCGAATCCAGAATATTCGATTCCAGATTGTCTTATGCCAAAGGTGCATCCACTGTACATACTTTACGCTTTGTTATCAATAACGATTCTGCCTTCTTCCCATTGTTGCAAGCCTATCAGCAGAATTTCGCTGCTACAGGTTTTGCTACCACCGATGACTTTAAGGTTTTCTCAGAAGCTTATTTAGGTGCCAGTCTCGATACCTTTTTCAATCAATGGGTATATGGTCAGGGTTATCCTATATATACGGCCTCTTGGAATCAAACCGGAACCAGTGTAATGGTGAAACTCAACCAGACAAGTGCAGTGCCTACATCAGTGCCTTTATTCATTACTCCTATCGAGATCAAACTAAGATCTACTACAGGCGATACTGTTGTAAGGGTTGTGAACGATCAAACCTCCCAAATATATTCTTTCAACTGGGATAGATCTATGACCACTATGGTCATAGATCCTAATGATTGGATACTCGATCTGGAAGGAACTATCACTCACGATCCATCTTTGGTTTCAGTTGGGCAGATCTCCAAACCTAATATTACTGTTCAGCCTAATCCGGCTACTCATACTTGGTCCTTGCAACATGTACCTTATGGCACATCTTTACAACTTACCGATATTTCAGGTAGAGTATTATGGGAAATGGAGAATGTAGAGCAGAGCACTGTGAACATACCTGCTGCTCAGTTGTCTGCCGGTTTGTATCTGTTACAAACCATCAGTGGCATGCAGAAATATACCATGAAATTGGTAAAACAATAGACCAATAAATAGGCACGAATGAAAGCTAAGAAAATACTATCCTCTCTTTGTCTACTGCTGGTAGTTGTTACCGCCTTTGCACAACAAGCTTCTGAGAATCATACCGAAAGACATGCTATACCTCAACAAAATGGTCAAAAAACGACCATTGCAGACCTTGGAGAATCTGACTACGATATCAAACACCTCAAGTTCGATCTGAAGATGAGCGATACCTCTGTATTTGTAAGAGGTAATGTGACTACCAATGCTATTGTTACAGCTGCTAGCATGGGCACTTATGTGTTTGAGCTGGATTCTCTTATCACTGTCGACTCTGCTAAGGTCAATGGACAATTATTGCCTGTCACTACAGCAGCCTCGGTAAGAAAAATGACACTCCCTACTGCACTGCCTGTTAATACTGCTTTTACTGCTCAGGTATTTTACCATGGCACACCTCCGGGTGGTTCCGGTTTCTTTAATGGTATCACTTTAGCTACCTCTACAGGTGGCACTAAGATGGTGTATACTGTCAGTGATCCTTATGTAGCTAAGAACTGGTGGCCTTGCAAACAAGAAATAGACGATAAGATTGACTCTGTAGATATGTGGGTCACAGTACCTTCCGGTGTTAGGGTGGGTAGCAATGGCTTATTGAAACATATTGACTCTACATCTACTCCCGGCTACTGGCAACACCAATGGAAAACCAAATACCCTATTGATTATTACCTTATTTCTGTAGCTATTGCCCGCTATGTGGTCGATTCTTCTCACATGCATTTTACAGGTAGTACAGATTCTATGCTGATTCAAAATTTCTTCTTCGATACAGCAACATTTTATCCCGCCAATAAAAGTAATTTCGATACCATTTCACAGATTGTAGATTATTGGTCACAATTATTCGGTCGTTATCCTTTCTGGCAAGAAAAATATGGTATCTCGTATACCAATCTTCCCGGTGGTATGGAACATCAGACCATGACCACCATTGGTGTACCTAATACATATATCATAGCACACGAGCTATGCCACCAATGGTTTGGCGATAATGTGACTTATAAATATTGGGGGCATGTATGGCTCAGCGAGGGTTTTGCAACTTATGCAGAGCAATTATATTACACACATTTCTGGAGCCCCGCTATGGGCAAAAGCCACAGACAGGCTGCCTACAGCAATGCTATGTCACAACTAGGGGGTAGTGTATATGTGACAGATACTTCATCGGCAACCACTTTGTTCGATCAACGTTTGGTATACAACAAGGCATCTGCCGTAGTACATATGCTACGTTTCCTGGCACCTCAGGATAGTCTCTTCTTCAATGTACTCAAGACTTACCAGCAACAATATACCGGAGGCTTGGCTACTACCGAAGATCTCAAAGCCATTGCCCAGAATATCTATGGCATGAATCTGGATACTTTCTTCAACCAATGGATATATGGTCAGGGATATCCACGTTTCAGTATCGCATGGAATCAAATAGGCGCTAGTGTATACGTAAAACTCTCTCAAATTACAACGGTACCTACTTCAGTACCTTTGTTCTATACACCCTTAGAATTGCAATTGCATGCTAATGCTGGTGATACTATTGTACGTGTTTACAGCAATGCACCTTCACAAATATATTCTTTCACCTGGGCAGATACCATGACCAATGTACTCTTGGAACCTAATCTCTGGATTCTTTGTAAGATCAATGGTGCCGTAGTACACGATGCTACTTTAGGTGTAGCGACTACTGATGCAACCGATAATATCAAGGTCTATCCCAATCCTACTAATAATGTATGGCTGGTAGAACATCTCGTTTCAGGCTCTCAATTGAAGCTGATGGATATGAACGGTAGAACAGTATGGAAAGGAACTTCCGATAAGGACAGCACTACCATACCTGCTCAAAAATTGCCTACAGGCAATTATCAATTGCAGATTTCTACTGATAACAAAACCAAACAGACCATACGTTTAGTAAGGTGGTAATAGCGCGGCATTACCGACTGCAACAAAAAGCAATGCTTCATGATGATAGATACTTTTGCCGGTCTTTTACAAGAGATATCAGATAAGCCGGTAGCATCTTTTACCATCGTTGTCAATCTTATACTTATAGAAAGTCTGCTCTCTGTAGATAATGCTGCAGTACTGGCCACTATGGTGTTGGATATTCCCAAAGATCAACGCAGCAAGGCGCTACGCTATGGTATCATAGGTGCCTATGTGTTTCGAGGTGTCAGTTTGTATTTTGCTTCATTGCTCATTCGTATTTGGTGGTTCAAACCTCTGGGTGGTTTGTACTTACTCGTATTGGCTATCAGGTATTTCATAGCTAAGAAGAATGATGACCCTGATACTGATGCCGTAGATAAGAACAACACTTGGATATACAATAAAACCTTAGGACTGCTGGGCCCTTTCTGGGCTACTGTAGTATTGGTAGAGCTGATGGATATGGCATTCTCTATAGATAATGTAGTGGCTGCAAATGCCTATAGTCGCAATATCGTTCTTGTATGGTCTGGTGTTTTTATAGGTATATTGGCTATGCGCTTTGTAGCACAAGCTTTCGTAAGGCTGATGGAGAAGTACCGCTTCTTAGAGACTAGCGCCTATACGGTCATAGCTATTCTGGGTATCAAGCTCACAGCATCACTCTTTACACAATTCTATCCTTGTTCTGCCTTGGCCATTTTCATGGATGGCCCTTACGATTGCAGTAGTATGAAGGTAAGTACAGAACAGCCTGTTATATGGGGTGAAGTATGGGTATCTGCTATCAGTATTGCAGTATTCTTTCTGCCTATACTCAGCTCAGTACTTTTCAATTTCCCAAGACACAATAAGGATATTTGATTCTGCTGGGTAATGGTATTATTCCCAGTCTTTATATTCTTTGTTCCAATGCAGCTTATCGGTTCCGGTGCCTATACTCATGATCTTGTTGAGAGCCATGTTCAGGCCGAACTCGTTATACGCACCGCCTATGTAGTAATAAGAGCGGGCATAATGTATCTGAAACTTATTGAGGTATATGCCTGCACCAAATGAGAAGCCGGTAAGTCCCGATTGGTCTTGTAATGACATTTCCTGATGGCGCAGATGATTGTAAGATACACTCAACACTATGCGTTTTTGTAACAATACTTCTGCTCCGAATATAAAGTGACGGAACAATTTATCAGCAAAATTACTACCCGAACTTTTGTGTGACGTATCAGTAGTACCGCTAAGAGTAGAGGTTGTGATATCGGCCGGATTATCATAACGTACATCCCATTCGTATAAATGATGTATCGTACCTATCAGCCGCAGAGGCAGGTGTTTGAATTGCTTAGATGCACCTATTTGCAGATCGAATGGTAAGGGCTCAGCAGTATAGTCAGGGTTGTATTTTTTGATCGTCACACCCATGTTCTTGGCTACTGCACCTACTGTTATATGATTCTCAGTATCAGTATAGTTGATGCCTATATCAGTCAGCAGAGCCGATTGTGTTTTGTCGTACAGCGTAGAATGTGCCCATTTTAGGGTGGCTCCATAACGCCATCTTTCTCCATAACGATGCGATGCTGCTACAGATACTGCATAATCATTGGCATGAAAATCACCATACTGCATTCCTGTAGGATCTGTTTGACTGAATGTACCATAGTTCAGATACTTCACGCCAAATGCAAAACTGGTATTGATCTTCTCTGCATGATACCCATATATCAGGTTCATGATATTGATATCAGAATAGTAGGCATTATCGCTGATCTCTAATTGATTGTGCAGGCTGGGTCTTACCAATGCAGGGTTCTGCAATGCAAAAGAAACATCCTCATCCGGATTAGACACATTGATACCGCCCAAGGCAGATATATGAGGTGCTTCCGCTAACCTCAGATACTCCATAGCGAATTGCCCTCCCGTTATCTGGGCCTTAGCCGGGCTGAACCATAAACATAACAGCAGTACGCCGGTGCATTTTGTCCATTGCATACTGTTATAACGTCGCTTCAGTTGAAATATTGCGGGTAGACCCAAGGCTTATGTATAGTTTTTATTTAGCGGAAAGTCCTCTTTGCAGATCCTCTACCAGCAGGCTGCTCACGCCTGTGCTGGAGAAACCTCCATCATGGAACAGATTCTGCATGGTTACCAGTCGGGTATAATCGCTGAACAAGGCTATGCAGAATTGTGCACACTCATCGCCGGTAGCATTACCCAGTGGTGATAATTTCTCTGCATATTCAAAGAATACATCAAAGCCAGTTACGCCCGATCCTGCGGTAGTAGGAGTAGGTGATTGCGATACTGTATTCACACGCACTTTCTTAGAGAATCCGTAATGATATCCAAAACTGCGTGCTATACTTTCCAGCAATGCTTTGGCATTTGCCATATCATTATAACCCGGGAAGGTGCGCTGTGCTGCTATATAACTCAGTGCCACTACCGATGCCCACTCATTCAAAGCATCCATTTTCATGGCTGTTTGTAATACTCTGTGCAGCGATAATGCTGATATATCCAGTGTCTTATGAAAATTGTCGTAGTTGGTATCTGTGTATTCTATGTTCTTGCGCACATTAGGCGACATACCTATTGAGTGTAGTATAAAGTCCATTTTGCCACCCAATGCTTCCATGCTCTTTTCCATCAACATTTCCAGATCGGTCATAGAGGTTGCATCAGCCGGTATCACAGGTGCATTATTACATTCAGCAGCCAGTTCATTGATCTTACCCATGCGTAGCGCAATAGGTGCATTCGTTAATACGATCTGTGCTCCTTCAGCTACTGCATGCTGTGCTGCCTTCCAAGCTATTGAGCGCTCGTCCAGTGCTCCGAAGATGATACCTTTCTTTCCTTTAAGCAATTGATGACTCATGGATGTGTATGCTTTGATATTTACAGTAAAAGTAGAAAAAACTGACAAGACTTAGTTGATAAGCTCTTTGATTGGATTTTTTAAAATATGACCTCAATGTCTGATGATGATCTCCACCCTGCGGTTCTTGCTGCGCCCTTCTTCAGTACTATTGGTAGCTATAGGGTTAGCTTCGCCCCAGCCCTGATATTTAATAAGATCATTATTTACTCCTAATACTGCCACCTCGGTAGCTACCAGTTTGGCACGGTTGAAGGAAAGTTGTTCATTAATGATAGGTGTACCTGTTGTATCAGCAAAACCATTAATGTACACGGTCATGTCCTTATTACCCAAGAATGGGGTCATGGCGTTTTTGATCACCAGCTTGTCCGAATCGCTGAGGCTAGAACTATTTACCGGAAAATGCAATACCAATACCATCGTATCACTGATAGGTTTGATATACTCCTGCGATAATAATCGTAGATTATGTTCTATGGTCACGCTTTTATCTGTATTGCTCAGTAACGATAGCGTATCATTGGTTTCCAGATAACCTATGCGGTCTGTGAGCAATGCATACTTCTTGCCTTGTGGCAATGTGATCATAAAACTACCATCGCCTCTATTACTTTGGAAATGGTAGATAGGTAATCCTGTAGCTTCGTCGTTTACATATATACTGGCATAGTTCAGGGGCTCTTTGCTGATACTATCATATACATATCCCTTGATAACAGCCACCGGCAAGGGATGGAAGCTCAATGGTAATGTAGTTTCATACAGATCGAAATTGCCTACTGTATATCTTCTGTCTGATGAGAAGTAAGCTGTCTTACCATCTACTGTAACAGATATACTGCTCTCATCGGCCATAGAGTTGATAGGATAACCCAGATTCTTTGGTGTGGTCCATTCTGTATCTGTTATCTTGGTTGTATAGAATAAGTCGCTTCCGCCCATGCCCCCATGTCCATCGCTGGCAAAGAATAATGAATGGTTATCTATATGTAGGAATGGTGCGGTCTCATTACCCTTGGTATTCACCTGTGGGCCTAGGTTCTGTGGCACTTGCCAAAGCCCGTCCTCAAATTTAGATACCCATATATCCAGCCCACCATAACCGCCGGGTCTGTCGCTTACAAAGTACAGTTCTCTGTTATCGGGAGATAGGCATGGCATGCCTTCAAAGTAGGCCGAATTGATAGTAGGGCCAAAGCTCTCAGGTATGGACCATGCACTATCAGGCGATTTGCGGTAAGCCATATACAGATCACAGCCGCCGCTTTCCCAACCATTCACATTCCTGTTCTCGCAGCGGGTGAAGAACAAGTAATGCCCATCGGCAGATATCATTTGTGCCGATTCCTGATTAGGGGTATTAGGTGGACGTCCCAGATTCTCGGCTATGCTCCATTTCTCATCGCAGCTGGTATCGGCAGTAGCCATAAAGAAGTCTTCATCTACACCATTCACACGGCGGGTAAAGTACAGTGTCTGTCCGTCTGATGATATATAAGGATATATTTCGGCATCCAGAGTATTGATATTACAACCCATGTTGTATACGGAGAATGTAACAGGATGCGCCATAGCATTGGCCACAAAATCGGCTTGTTGTTTCAGGGCTGTCCAGGGGTCTCTGGGCTTGCCTGTAATGTATTTGGCAATGATGAGCTGTGCCTCTGTAAGCCTGCTGCTAAGCACCAGACTACGAGCCTTAGGCAGTGCAAAATCCCTTTCTCCATTCTTTAGGTTTCTGGCTGCCTGGTCAAAGATGGCAATGGCCTCGTCATAACGACGTGCCTTGAAATACCATGCCCCCAGCTGGCTGTAAGCATCAGCCAGAGTAGGCCACTCCTTCAGTGCATACTTCATTTCTGCTATGGCCTGTTCGGTTTGTTGTTTGCCCAGCAAGCGCAATGCATTGTCATAATGTATATAGGCTCGCCTCTCTGCCGGGACTTCACTTCCTTCTGAGCTGCGGCAGATACACATAGCAATAAACAACAAATGATAAGAGATAGCCTCTGTTGCATACCCGAAAAGTACATCAAAAATAATAACGAGTTATCTTTCATCCATAAAATCCGAACTTTACCTGCTTAGTTTATTATAATATATGTCTACAACTATTATTTGCCCTAATTGTGCTACCCAGTTCGAACCGACGGACGCTATTGCCCTATCTATAGAAAAGGAGATGCGTACCAAAATGGAGGCCGAATGGCGTAAGCGTGTAGAGGCTATCAATATAGAGAAACAACAGATAGAAGCCCAAAGGCAAGAACTGCTGCAACAGCGTGACAATCAGGAAGAAGAACTGAAACGCCGTATGGAGATAGAGAAGAAGGCCATGGAAGAGGCGCTGTCTCAGCACCTGCGTAAGAGCATCAGTGAGGATTACGATAACCAACTGACCCACTATAAGCGTGTACTGAACGAAAAGGAAGAGCGCATTAAAGCAGCTAATATGCTGGAGCTGGACTATCTGCAACTGAAGGAGAAGCTACTGACACAAGAGCAGGACATGGAACTGAAGCTGAAGAAGTCGCTGCTGGATGAAAAGGAAAGACTACAGGAGGCCTTGCGTAAAGAAGAGGATGAACGTAACAAAGTACGCGATCAGGAGTACCTGATGAAACAGAAAGAACTGGAGAAACAACTGGAAGACCAGCACAAGCTGATAGAGGAAATGAAACGCAAAGCAGAGCAAGGCTCTATGCAGCTGCAAGGCGAAGTGCAGGAACTGGAGCTGGAACGTATACTACGCAATGCTTTCCCTTTCGATGTGATCAGTGAGGTAGGTAAGGGCGTGCGTGGTGCAGACTGTATACAGACAGTGCGTAATCAGTTCTCGCTGGAATGTGGTAAGATCATCTATGAGAGTAAACGTACAAAAGATTTTGCACCGGAGTGGATAGAGAAACTGAAAGCAGATATGCTATCGCAAGGGGCTGATGTGGCCATACTGGTAACACAGGTGATGCCCAAAGGCATGGAGCAGTTTGGCGAAAGGGATGGTGTATGGATATGCACTTTTACAGAGGTAAAAGCACTGGCCTATGTGCTGCGCGAGCTCATCATCAAAGTATTCAGTACTACTAAAGCACAGGAGAACCGTGGCGATAAGATGCACATACTGTATCAATACCTGACCAGCAAAGAATTCTCTGAACAATGGAAAGCCATACGAGAGGGTTATATGGCCATGCGCATATCTATACAGAAGGAGCGCGATGCTATGGAGCGACTGTGGAAGAGCAGAGAGAAACAACTGGATAAGGTGATGCTGAATGCTACATCCATCAAAGGATCAATTGAGGGGATAACAGGTAGTGATGTGATAGACCTGAACATTATAGCCGATGATGAGACCTATTTATTAGATTAGACCATATAAAACGCATACCATGAGCATGAGTGCCATGAATCCTAAAGTGGATTTTTATTTTAGCAAAGCCGACAAGTGGCAGGAAGCCATAGAGAAACTAAGACCTATAGTGCTGGAATGCGGGCTGAACGAAGAACTGAAATGGGGCTGCCCTTGTTATACCGATGGCAAGAGCAATATAGTACTGATACATGTTTTCAAAGAGTACTGTGCGCTGCTGTTCTTCAAAGGGGCACTGCTGCAAGATACACATGGTATGCTGATACAACAGACTGCCAATGTGCAGGCTGCACGCCAGATACGTTTCACCGATGCCAAGGAGTTAACAAAGAAGAAGGCCATACTGAAAGCCTATATCTTTCAGGCTATGGAGGTAGAGAAGGCAGGGCTAAAAGTGGAACTGAAGAAGACCACAGAATATGCTGTACCCGCAGAGTTTCAGCAGAGGCTGGATAAGAATGCAGCCCTGCGCAAAGCTTTTGCTGCACTCACACCCGGACGGCAAAGAGCCTACCTGATGCATTTTGGTGCAGCCAAACAATCTAAGACCCGAACAGAGAGAGTAGAAAAATATATACCACAGATAATGAAAGGGCTGGGGCTGAATGACCTCTAAAGCTTGTATTATTTATGCAGCCAAAGGCTTCTGTTGGCAATGAAAGGTTACAATCTCTGTTATTTTTTTTGTGTTACATCGTTTTATTAAGTGCTTGATAATGTGTGGTTTGTGAGAATTCAAAAGTTACATTTGGGTTACACTAAGCAGCCTGGTCGGTATCGGGACGGAGATCGGGATAGAGGGTGTAGAACTCTTTGAGCAGTTTTTCATGTTCTTGTCTGGCTGCCAGATCTTCGAGGCGTAATTGAGTAAGTTTACGTTCCAGAAATTCTATATCGTTCTGATAACATTTGA
>JBAWXE010000087.1:0-12274 GCA_037144255.1 Bacteroidota bacterium
GGATATTAAGGCTGCACATAAAGTAGAGTCTATAAAAGCTCCTATGCCAGGAATGATTCTAAAAATATTGGTAGAAGCTGGGCAACAGATAAATAAAGGCGATGGATTGATCATTCTGGAAGCAATGAAAATGGAAAATATTCTTAAAGCCGGTAGTACTGCTACTGTAAAAGCTATAAAAGTAACAGAACGCACAGCCGTAGAAAAGGGTGCAGTTTTGATAGAATTAGAATAAGCACTCCATGAAATCAGCTGGAAAATATATAAAACTCATCTTCACCATACTTTTGGGTATTGTGTTCAGCTATCAAGCTAGCGCACAACCATATTCTTTTATTTATATTCAGGGAGATAAAAAAATACCTTTCTATATAAAGCTGGAAGGCGAAATGCTTCCTAAATATGGAAAGAATTACTATGTAATATCTCAATTACCTGCCAGTACAGTCAATATTGATGTCATTTTCCCTCAGAACGCATACCCGGCACAGCATTTCATAGTTCAAGTACCCGAAAATGGTTTCAGAGAATTTACATTAGCAAAAACTGATAACAAATTCGCTTTATACGATCTGCAACAGCATTTTTCTTTACCTGCTGGTAATGCCGAAGATGAAGACCATATTCCTGGTGCTAATACCATTAGCAAAATAGCATCTGGTACAGGCTCCATGGCCAATAAGAATCCTACTGAAAAACTAAGACAACAAATACCGGAACCAAACGAAACAGCAACTCTAAGCAAAAAGATAGTGGCTACCCCTTCAAGTATCAATACTACTATAGTATCAGCAGCTAATGAACCTATTTTTATTGAAAATATAGAATTAAATAATCAACACCCAATAATCTCTCCTAAAAAAGAGAACTCCCAAATAACGCAACCAACTCAAGATCAGCAATTTACACAAGAGTTAAAACCAATTAGTAAATCTGAAATAGACAAAACTAATATCACACCTGCAGCCAAGCCCAAAATCACTACCAATGAGGACGTACCACAGGTGCAGGTTACTAAAAAGTCTGTAAATGATCAAGAAGCTATTAATGAAATTGAAAAACATCCTTATACAAGAAAAGTAACTATATCAGATAATACAGCAGATGAGGAGAATTACCACATTGTACAAATAGCTCAAAAGCCTATTGAAGAAAAAACTGAAGAGCATATTGCCTCAGCCGCTAATCAACAAGACACTCCAGTAAAAGGTTATTATGACGACCAAGGTAATTTCATCAGTGAAGCTCCTTCTACAAATGTGAGAACAAAACCAGTAACCACTAAAGAACCGATTGAGCAAAACTATACTGTGCAGATTGCCAAACAAACTATTGTAGAAGAAAGACCTACACATACAAGTAACTATAGATATACTGAAAATGATGGTAGTACTACTGAAGAAGTAGTAACTAAACATGTTGGGTCAAATACTATAATAGACCCTCAAACTCATCAACCTATATCTACAACAGAAAGATCTGGAAGTACTTATGAAGAGAGTTATTCTTATACAAAAAATACAAAACCTATTACTACCAATGATAATTTTGACCAAGGTGATTATATAGCAGAAAATCGTTCATACAACAGAAAACCTACAGAGGAAACTGCTACTGAGAGCTATAAAGAATGTACCAAACCGATGGATAGCTATACTTTTAATGAGCTTTTTAAAGGAATGACTCAGCAAGATGATCCGGAAAGAAAAATGATATACGTGATTAAAAGCATTAATGACCATTGTTTTTCCACCTCACAGTTACGCATGTTGGCACAAGCTATGGACAACGAAAGGCGTCGTTTTGCTATTTTAAAAAAGGCTTACGACCGTACTACAGATAAAGATAATTTCCAAAGTCTAAGTTCACTGTTTTTTGCTGATGAATGGAAAAGCTTATTCCATCAGATCATGCTACAATAAATCAAAAAAAATATTGATGAAAAAAATACTCCTAATTCTTTCTTTATGCATATTTATTGTTGCTTGTACACGTGACAAAAAAGAGATGTTGGTCAATAGATGGAAAGCAACACATATAGAGAATCCACAACTGGATCAGATGATGAAAGAACAGGCGGATTTCATTGATACACTAGGTAAAAATAACGACCCAGTAACCAATGAACGCTTATACGGTGTAAAAAACATTGATAGTATGCGCAAATCATTGAAAATGCAACTGGACACTACTCGAATGATCCAGGACAAAATGATGCAAAAAACAACATTTGATTTCAAGAGCAATAACCTGGCGATACTCAACTTTGGCCAGGGTTTAGATTCTGCAATATGGTCACTAGATAATAGCGGTATACTCATACTGGATGAAAAACCACTTAAGAATAGTGGAGGCATGGTAAAAATGGAGATATTAGAACTTTCTGATACTTCATTGAAACTCAAATACACTGAAAAAGGAATTGCTACGACAGCCACATTCCATCCTGAGCATAAATAACCTCGAATTCACTATATTTACGCTCTTAAATAATCCACCAATACATGCGTACTATACCTTTACGCCAGGCCTTGCGAGAAGCAATGGAAGAAGAAATGCGCCTTGACCCAACAGTATTCCTGATGGGAGAAGAGGTAGCTCAATATAATGGTGCTTATAAAGTGAGCCAGGGGATGTTGGACGAATTTGGCGCCAAACGCATTATAGATACCCCAATCTCTGAACTTGGTTTTTCTGCGATAGGTGTTGGTGCCGCAATGAATGGAACTCGTCCTATTATAGAGTTCATGACATGGAACTTCGCAGAACTGGCAATTGACCAAATTGTAAATCATGCTGCAAAAACTCTTTCAATGAGTGGGGGACAATTTAGTTGTCCTATTGTTTTTCGTGGACCTAACGGTTCTGCAGGACAGTTAGGAGCACAGCATTCACAAGCATTTGAGAATTGGTATGCTAATATCCCTGGACTGAAGGTAATTTCAACCATCAATCCATATGACGCAAAAGGTTTACTAAAGTCTGCAATCCGCGATCAAGACCCTGTGGTGTTTATGGAAAGTGAAGTAGCTTATGGCGACATAGGCGAAGTACCTGAAGAACAGTACTTAATACCTATAGGCAAGGCTGATGTAAAACGAATGGGCACTGATGTAACTATCGTTTCTTATAATAAAATGATGAAAGTAGCTATGAATGCTGCTGAACAATTAGCAACAGAAGGTATCAATGCAGAAGTAATAGACCTGCGCACCATTCGTCCTCTGGATTGGCAAACAATTGCTGCATCTGTTAAGAAAACTAATCGTTTGGTAATTGTAGAAGAACAATGGCCTATGGGTAGTATTTCTTCAGAGATAACATACCGCATTCAGAAGGAAGTATTCGATTATCTGGATGCACCGATACGTCGCATTTGCTCTGCTGATGCTAATATGCATTATGCACCCAATCTTGTAGCATTACATATGCCTGATGTTACAAGAACTGTAAAGTTGGTAAAAGAAGTTATGTACATGGTCAAATAGGCCAAAAGAATTCATTTTAAATTATAGCCTCATAACATTGTTATGAGGCTTTTTTATGTCCATTGCCTATATTTGAGTAGTAGATGAATATGACAATTGAAAGAATAGAAATTCCAGTATTGATTATTGGTGCAGGTCCAGCGGGTGCGGGCACTTCTATATACCTTACATTAGCAGGTATTCATCATATTATCATTGATAAGGAAACCTTTCCTAGGGATAAAGTATGTGGAGATGCTTGTAGTGGGAAAACAGCTTTTGTGATACGTAGGGCTCATCCTGAGTGGATAGAGGAAATATTAAAAGACCAACAAACTTTTTTACCCAGTCATGGGATCATATTTGCTGCTCCAAATGGCAAGCAATTAAGAATACAATACAATCCTAACAAACTACCCGGAGATCCTGCACCAGGTTTTACTTTACCTCGATTTATTTTTGATAATTTTCTATTTCAGAAACTTGTTTCTCCTTTCACTACAATATATCAAGGAGCTACACTCAAAAGCATAGAACGATTACCTGATGCTAAGATCAAAGTAATATTTGTTAAGGACAGTACTGTATATGAAGTAATCACACCTCTTATTGTAGGTGCAGATGGCGATAAAAGCTATGTACGTAAAACCCTAATGAATGATAATATCTCTTCCCGATCACATGCAGTTGGCTTACGAGCATATTATGAAGGTGTAACAGGTTTAGATAAGGATGATTTTTTAGAATTACATTTCTTACCGGAGCTATTACCGGGATATTTTTGGATATTCCCACTGCCTGATGGCAAGGTAAATGTTGGTGTGGGAATTTTATCAGACAAGATCAGAAACGAAAGGATCAATTTGCGAGAAAAAATGCTTGCAGCGATCAAAAATAATCCAAACGTCAAAGATCGTTTTGCAAATGCCTTACTAATAGACAAAATTCAAGGATGGGGGTTACCTATGGGCATGGAACAATTACCTGTATCCGGTGACAATTTCTTACTTACAGGCGATGCAGCCAGCCTTATAGATCCTTTTAGTGGAGAAGGTATAGGTAATGCACTATACAGTGGAATGTTAGCTGCTTATGCCATTGAAAGGTCAATAAATGAAAACCGATTTGACAAAGCCTTCTTAAAAGAACATTATGATGCAGTACTTTACAAAAGAATAGGAGAGGAATTAAAAATAAGCAAAACCCTGCAGCGGTTGTGCAGGTTTCCATGGTTATTCAATTTCATTGTAAATAAGGCTATCAAGAGTCCATCCCTTAGTAAGACTATCAGTAGTATGTTTCTCGATCTTGATCTCAGAGAGCAATTACGTAAGCCTTCCTTCTATTTTAAGATACTGATGAATAAATAGTAGCTATTACTTACTCTATTAGTAACTTTTTTACAAAAATATTTGACCCGATATTTACTTTTAGAAAGTAAACCCCTGTTGGTAAATGTGGTATCTGCATACTGGTAACATTATTCCAATCAGCAGATTTAAGTGATGTATTGAATATCAGTTTCCCTGTCATATTTACCATCGACACATCCAATACCGTACCTATATAAGCACTCCATTTGATGTACAATATCCCATCGCGATTAGGATTAGGATAAATATTGAATAGTTGATAAGGTTCAGTCCAGTCAATACGTTTAGTAGCCGAATATAGTATTCCTCCATCATTCAAATGCGATATGAGTCTATAATACACTACGCCTCCGATTGATATATTTACATTATCCGTGTATACATATTCTTGAGGCGCATGAAATGCTGATGTAGTAGTATTTATAGTTGTGAAATTACTATCATTATAAGACCTTTGTATTTCATACAGACTAACAACTGTATCTATATTAGATTTCCAATCCAAAATAGCATGTGTGAAATCTTCTTTCTTTGCTGTAAAATCTATATACGGATTTGACAATGCGAAATTGTGTGTAGGCCCACCATCATTCAACCAAAGCTCACAAAATGATCTTACGGACAATTCTGCATAATACCCATTATCATAAGGCACCCAACTGATCATATTATAAGGATAGTATGTATAGACTCCTTTCAGGTTATCTATCAAAGTTCCGTTTTCATTATCAGGGTATGGATCAGAATATTGAGTAACACCAAGAGTATACGCATCTTCCGGTTTAGTACAGCTGATACAATTTGTATCATTGATCACACTCAGCACTTCACTGTCTAAGACATATAAACGTATAGAAACGCTATCATTAGGCTGCGTTTTAGGTTTTACAGTATAACTTCTGGCAATATTATATTGTCCACTATCACTACTATTACGAATTGATGGTTTGTATAAAACTACACTTGTATTACCCAAGTTTTGATCTTTTGGATGAATCTCTGTAATCAACCCGCCTGTAGATGTAAATGTTGTCCAAGTAGTACCTAATACACTTTGAGTAATGTTAGGTGTAGCATTACCTTCATATATAGCACTAGTTCTATCAAAAATATGGATGTCATCAATGGCTACACCTTCAAAATTTACTCCAGGGTCCGACTTCATAACAAATCTCAATCGTATTGGCAGAATACTTGCCGGTAAATAGGTAGAAGCCACATGCCAACGTGTATCATTTTCAATACTCCACAACTGGTCATTTACATCATTATACCAATTTGTCCCACTTCCTGCAGTTCCTAATTTTGTCCAAAGGTTTCCGTCTAATGAATACTCAACATACACTGCATCGCACAATATACTGCCACAATTTTCAACATCTATAGCCACGCTGAAACTAAGCATAGGATTTGTAAGCGAACTAATATCAAAACATGGTGAGTATAAAAAAGAATACTCCAAGTTATTATAGTTACCAATCAGTTTGGTTTTCCAAGCATTGATACCACTAGCAGCCTTATGTATCTTCACAGATGCAGGTGTCCCAAATTGCCAGCTACTATTTTGTCCTCCTGCAAACCAATAGCCGTCACCTGATTCAAAATTTTGCAAATACGGAAATGAAGTAATTAAGGGCTCATTTCTATATTCCATATTCAATAAACTATCATTACTTCTATACGTATCACCCGCAACATATAACCACACACTTAATGTATGTGTTCCTAAACTAGGTACAAGAATACGTTGCGCAAACGTGTGTTGCACAGTCACTTTGCCTGCTATTGAAGCTATTGAATCCTCATAAACCGTTCCGTTATCGTACTGATAGAATAAATGTATGTGTTGTTGAGTTTGGCTTACCCCATTCCGTACTTGTATGGTCACAGGCTCGTTATTCCCCCAATTACAGCCTACCATATTGGGCGATAATACACTTAATAATTGTACGTCATTCTGTACTACATACAGCTTTACATTATCTAAGGTCAACCCATTACCATAATTATTTGATGCTATCAGTGATGTATCTCTTTGCCCAAAACGCACTTGCATACTCGAACTGAAATTCTGAGAATATTGACGTAATGCATCCGTAATAGATATTGAGATTGAATGATTAATTACCCCTGCACTTGTAATAGTGTCATAATGATACACACTCACCCATTGTGCTGTATCTGTACCTCGTACCCAAACCTCATTACCTGAAGCATATTTAGGTTTTCCATGCAATTTATAATCAAAATCCAATCTCACTTCATTATTCGTATCATTATTATTCAGATTGAAGGTTCCAGTTAAATAATTAGTATTATCCGGTACATATTGGCTGGCATCGAGGCTAATTGATCTGTTACCAGATATAGTAATATCATTATTCACCCAGGTACGCAAATGACCGGTGTCAGTTGATCTTGAATAATCCCAATGCCCATTGGGGGATATCCCTATTGAGTCATTTAATATATTCATGATAGTCATTGATTCAAAACTATCTGTATAAGAAGGTGCTAAAACCACCAGTGGGTTATCTAATTGTTGTACAAGAATCGTAATACTGTCATTACTTTTTACAGGGTCATTGATTGCTAAATTCTGTATAGCGATATTTATTGTATAAAAACCCACATTAGCTAAATTCAAACCCGACACTTTCACCAGTATATTACTATTGGCTGCTATAGGGTTTGTGAATATTTGCGATTGCCATACACCCCCATTTATACTATACGACACTTTATAATTGCCGGCAACAACATCATCCAGATTGCGAATACGGACAGTTAAAGTATCATGAGTAGTATGTTGAGTACTCGTTAAAAACCTGCCTGTTGAAGGGCTTAATACTTTCTCTATCATCAGATCTCCATTAGAGATAGAACCCGCACATGTGCCCGTATTAGGCACTCTACTTACTGCTAAACTCCTATAACCTACATTTCCGTTGATCTTTGGGCATACTGCTACATAGTAATTACTATCTAAGAACAACCCGGAGAAAGTGTAACTTCTAACATTAGCAGTTACTGTATCTACTACTTGCATGTATGGTCCTTTCTTCATTAATATCTGATAACCTGATGCCTGTGCTACACTGTCCCAATCTATTCTTATATACCCGGGACATTGCACTATACTATCCAAATAAATGTTAGGCTGCTGATTGATCACAAATGTGCCACTTGTTATGGTCACTCCATTTCTTTGCAGTTGTATTTTTCCTTGGTTACTTGAAACATTTGGTACTGTCCATATATAGTACTTCTGATTTGCAGGTATATTGTTATCTATTGTGATCCAACTGCTGCCGTTGTTGGTACTATACTGCAATGAAAAACCATTATTATCATCAGATGCATCCCAGTATACATAACACAACTTATTAGCAGGTACCGCTATACCCCCTGTAGGGAAAGTGATTTTCATACCTACAGGTATCATATCATAGGCTACAACAAAAGGTTGATTGCCGGAAGGCACATAATAACCTGCTACTTTTAATGTATAGTTACCCGCTGTAGGATTATTAAGGATCACTTGTTCACAGTTATTGATACGGTCTATACCTTCTACAGCATTATTATTCACATTGGCGGGTATAGTATCTAGTACCAATGGCCTATGTAGGGTCGCTACAGGGTCAATCACACTCAGGTCTAGGTCATTTACCAGCTGATGAGCAGACATAAGGTCCGCAGGTGCATCATGCCAATACAACATCACTTTCAGTTGTGCCGTATTATCAGGTACATATATGGTCAAATTTTTTTGTGCACCTGTACTTACACTATCCAGTATATATCTGTTACTATCCAGTATTTGTAAAGAACGTACCAAATTCAGTGACCCAAATCCATATTTAAAATCCGGCCCCGGGTTTCCTATATCCGTAGTTCCATTCAATATCAATGCTTTCAAAAGATCAGCCCTAGGATTCACATTGCCGAACAATTGCTTGTATCGCTCTGCCAGCAATGCTAATGCACCTGCTGTATTGGGCGATGCCATACTGGTTCCACTGGCATACTCATAAGTATCTACTCCTATGTCCGAATATACACCATACCCTACTGCCGACATATCAGGTTTCAACCTACCATCTTGTATAGGCCCATGAGATGCATCATATGCACTTTGATAGCCTTTGTCTGTACTCGTTACAACAAGTACATTCTTACTACACTGATATCCACCTGGCACAGTGCCAAATCCCGCAGGGTAAGGACCACATGTCAGGTTGCCATCATTACCGGCTGCAAACACATGTAATACTGTATTATTTTGCTGCGACACAGCATCCAACATCTGTGCATTGATGTCATAGGTACCGGCAGAATTACATTCCCCCTCTGTAACAGCATAAGAGTTATTGGTGATGGTCATATTATGCGCCTGCAGCATGGTAGCAGTACGTGTCCATACATTGTCATATAGATGGTCCACAAGATTTACATGTGGTGCCATCCCTTCTGCCAATGGGTCAATTATACCCGCGCTACCCACTATACCATTTATGTGTGCACCATGATGTACATTTCCTATAGGGTTATAATCTATTACCCTGTCTCTGGTATCTGCATGGTACATTCCCGATCCATTATCTCCCACACCCACAGCCATACCATCTCCTAATAACCCATACCCTCCGTAACTGATAGCCAGCGATGCTACATTAGCTTTATCTGCGTCTCTTGCTTCTACATCCAAGTCCACATAGCCACTCACTCTGTCTATATGTTTTACACCATACCAATTAGCCATACTTCTCACTGCAGCACCTGCTATCTGCACTTTGTATACACCCATATCTTGCAGGCTATTAGGTACTATTTGCCCTCCTGCTTGTTGTATATAGTTAATGCATGTCTTCGCATCTATTTGTGGGTAGAAAGACACCAGCACTTCCACACTACCTCTTGTTTGGGCAGCTATCTGTCTCCATAGGTACGTATCTGCTTTCCATTCTGCTTGTACAGGCTGCACGCTTTGTATAGGTAATTGTCCTATTGCATCTGCCACTACAGGGTAATGCACTATAGCACTATAAGTACCATTGCTTATATAATTCAATAATGTTACCCCTGCCTTTTCCAATATCGTTTTCTGTGCCTCTGTAGGGTTATTGGCAAACAGTATCAATACTTGTATAGGCTCAGTACTACTAGGCTTCTGTGCAGCCTCTTGCAGCCATGTGCTGGCATTGGCAGGCATCTGTATACTGGCACTACGCAGATGTACATTATTCAGCTGTTGTGCTCCTACATGCATAGCACATAGCAGCATTATGCATGCCATCCACTCTCTTATAAAAGCTCTTCTTTGTATACTTCTCTTCATGATCACCTATTACGCTGTGTTATTAACGTTTAAAACCCTCATTTTCGTCTTAGCTCCCACCATACAATATACTAATAAATGGTCTTATATCCGTTCAAAACACCCTAAAAACAAAGAGCCCCGACTTGCGTCAGGGCTCTTATTATTTCAGATAGTCTGTTGTCGAATTAGTTACCTGCTTCGTCTTCAGCTTTCTTCATTTTGTCTTTGATAGCAGCCAGAGCGCCCAGATCACCAAGTGTTGGTTTTTCTACTTTGCTTTGGATGTTTTTCACCGCTGTCTTGGTCTTATCATTTTCAGCTACTGCTTCTTTCTTAGCAGCTTCTTTCTCTTCAGCTACGTGTTGTTCCCAAACCTTGCTGTGAGATACCATAATACGCTTGTCATTACGGTCAAATTCGATGATCATGAAAGGCAGTATTTGTTCAACCTCTACATTGCTACCATCTTCCTTGCGCAGGTGACGTGCAGGAGAGTATGCTTCCAGACCATACTGTAATTGTACAGTTGCGCCTTTATCATCTTTCTTCGTTACGCTACCTTCGTGTATCGATCCGATAGGGAATATCGTTTCGAATGTAGTCCAAGGATCTTCTTCCAACTGCTTGTGGCCCAGTGCCAGTTTGCGGTTTTCTTTATCTATACTCAGTATAGCTATATCTATTGGTTCACCTACCTTAGTGAATTCACCAGGGTGGTTGTAACGCTTGATCCAGCTCAGGTCGCTGATGTGGATCATTCCGCCGATACCTGTTTGCAGTTCCACAAATACACCGTAAGGAGTAATATTCTTTACGATACCTGTATGGCGACTGTCAATAGGGAATTTATTTTCAATAGTTTCCCAAGGATCTTCGGTCATTTGCTTGATAGACAAGCTCATTTTGCGTTCTGCCTTATCCAGTGTTACTACCACTGCTTCGTATTCATCACCCATCTTGAAGAATTCCTTCGCATTGATAGGCTGAGAAGACCAGGTGATTTCCGAAACGTGTACCAGACCTTCTACGCCAGGCATGATTTCCAAAAATGCTCCATAATCTTCGATGTTTACTACTTTACCCTTCACTTTACCACCTTCAGTTATTTCAGCTGGCAAGTTATCCCAAGGATGAGGAGTCAATTGTTTCAGACCTAAGCTGATACGTTTTTTCTCATCATCAAAATCCAATACAACCACATTCAGTTTCTTGCCATTTTCCAGCACTTCGCTCGGATGCGTTACGCGGCCCCAGCTGATGTCAGTTATGTACAGCAATCCATCTACTCCACCCAGATCGATGAATGCACCGAAATCAGTAACATTCTTCACAGTACCTTCCAGTACTTGTCCTTTCTCCAGTTGAGAGATGATCACACTGCGTTGTTGTTCTATATCGCTTTCTATCAGTGCTTTATGAGATACTACAGCATTACGAATAGCTTCGTTGATCTTCACTACCTTGAAATCCATTGTCTTACCTACATACTGATCGTAATCCGTAACAGGCTTAACATCGATTTGAGAACCTGGTAAGAATGTTTCCAGACCATACACATCTACTATCAGACCACCTTTGGTCTTAGATGTAATAGTACCTGTAACCACTTCACCTGTCTTGTAGAAATCAACGATCTTCTGCCATGCACGTGCCTGACGAGCCAATTTGCGGCTCAGGTGCAGGTGTCCATGTCTGTCTTCTTTTTCTACTACCATTACCTCTACATCATCACCAATGCGAACTTCGCTCATATCGCGGAATTCGTTCAATGAGATAAGGCCATCAGATTTGAATCCGATATTGATGATAACGTCGGTTTTAGTAACACCAACTATCATACCGTTTAGCAACTGAGATTCTTCAATCGATTTGAAGGTGCTATCATAGATAACTTCCAGTTCTGCACGTTTGTCTTTGCCATAGGTAGCCACATTACGTTTGTCTACACTCCAGTCAAATTCATCATGCGGTGTGCTAGGTGCTGGCACAAATGCCTTTTTTACTACTGGTGCAACTGCTGATGCCTCAGGTGCAACTTGTTCTGATGCTGCACTTAATTCTTGGTTCTCCATTTCTTGATTTTCCACTTGGTACTCTTATCTGTTTGTACG
>JBAWXE010000088.1:0-11751 GCA_037144255.1 Bacteroidota bacterium
GCATTATGTATTGTAACGGATTCAACAGGATCCACACCAAGACAGAAAGGCGCAAAAATGATTGTATATCCTAATGGTAATATATACGGAACAATAGGTGGTGGTAATGTAGAAAAAAAGGTGATTGCTGATGCGGTACAAACATTAGGATCTAAAAAGCCAATTACAATAAAATATGATCTGGTAAAAGATCTGAACATGTGTTGTGGAGGCAGTATGCATATTTATATAGAGCCAATAATGAACAAAAGGAAACTATACATATTTGGTGCCGGTCATACTGGTTATGCATTAGCAAAATTGGCTTTAAATTTTGATTTTGATATCATTGTAATTGATGATCGTAAAGAATATATTGATGAGCTTGAAATAGTTGGTATAAATAAAATATTAGGTGATTTCAATGAAGTTTTACCAACACTTTCATTCGATGAAAACTCTTTTATAACTATTCTTACATACAGCCATACAATTGATAGAAAAATTCTAGCTTATTGTTTTAAGCATCCTCATGCCTATTTAGGTATGATAGGAAGTTTACGGAAAGTAGAAATGACTAATAAATTATTTATTGAAACTGGTATTGGATCTGAGGAAGAATTAGAAACTGTAGACATGCCAATGGGACTGAATATTGGAGCAGAAGGTCCAGATGAAATTGCTATTAGTATCATGGCAAAATTAATTGCAATTAAAAATAAAGTGATTATATCATGAATAATGTTAGGATAGCTCTGGTATCTGGAGCCGCAAAAGGTATTGGTAAGGCTATTTCTCAAAGATTGATAGATGATGGTTTCTACATTATCGCAATTGATATGGACCATGAAAATGGTCAAAAACTTACTAATGAATTTGGAGATGAAAAATTAGAATTTCACTTGATGGATATTTGTAATTCCAAACAAGTTGCTGCTTTATTCTCTCAGATAATAACTAAATATAACAGAATTGATGCTGTAGTCAATAATGCTGGAATCATACGAGATAATATGATTTGGAAAATGTCTGAATCAGATTTTGATACTGTCATAAATGTCAATCTAAAAGGTACCTGGCTAATGTGCAGAGAAGCATCTATTGTTATGAAACAACAAAATTTCGGTAGAATTGTAAATATTGCCTCTCGTGCATGGTTGGGTAATCGGGGCCAAAGTAATTATTCAGCATCAAAAGCTGGAGTTGTGGCATTATCTCGGGTTCTTGCTCTGGAACTAGGTAAATATAATATCAGTGTCAATTCTGTGGCTCCTGGATTAATTGATACGCCACTTACTCAAAAATTAGAACCTGATGTATTACAAAAATTGATAGAGGCCCAACCTAGCCGATCAATGGGATTACCGGAAGATGTTGCTAATGCTGTTTCTTTTCTTGTTTCCGAAAAGACAAGATTTGTCACAGGCCAAACAATATATGTAGATGGTGGTAAGAGTATTGGGGCCAATATGTAATTATTTAATGTCTATTATATCATTTTAAATGAAACAAGTTACCTATACAATAAATGGAAAGAAGCATTCTGTAATAGTGCAGGAACATGAATTGCTATCAGCTGTAATACGGGATAAATTAGGATTGACTGGTACTAAGATTGGATGCTCTCAGGGCAGTTGCGGTGCATGTACTGTTCTTGTGAATAATGAACCTGTTTTAAGCTGTATTACACCAGCATTAAGGTTTGACAATGCAGAGATCACCACTATTGAAGGCGTTGCTCTCAATAATGAATTGCATGAACTACAAGAAAAATTTGTGGAAAAAGGTGCTGTTCAATGTGGTTTTTGTACCCCGGGAATGGTGATGACAGCTCTCGATTATGTAAATAAACATCCAAATCCAACTATTGGGGAGATAAAAGAAGCTTTATCTGGCAATGTGTGCAGATGTACTGGATATAAAAAGATCATTGAGGCAGTTTGTGAATTTGCAAATGGGGGTAAAGAAAATAAAACTCGTAATATTCATATTTCTGGTGCTGTAGGTGTTGGTCGCCCTTATATTGAAGCTACAAAGAAAGTACAAGGTTTGGCAGATTATGCAGATGATCATCAAATAAAAAATGCACTTCATGTTCGGTTCGTTCATAGTTTATATCCACATGCTTATATCGATGATATAGATACCTCTATAGCCAATAATCTACCCGGTGTTAGGTATATCGCTACTGGTAAAGAACTACCTATTCCTTTTGGAGTACTGCCTATCTCTCAAGATGAAACTGCAATGGCAGTAGATAAAACCAGATATGCTGGAGAGATTGTGGCAGCTATTGCTGCTGACAATGAAGATATAGCTTCAGAAGCCTGTAAACTCGTTAAAGTAAAGTACAGACCTATTAAAGAATATTTATCAATAGATGACTCTCTAAATGACATTGGCAACAATGAAAAGATTCATGAATATGGCAAGTTTAATAACAATATCCATAAAAAAGCAGAATTGCGTTTTGGTGATCAAGAACAAGGATTAAAGGATGCTGATATCGTCAGTAAAATGTCTTTCCAATTTGAAGGTATCAATCATGGTTTTACCGAACCTCATGCTGCTACTGCTTATTGGGATGAGAATGGATTAACATTGATATCTGCAACACAGGTTACACACTATCTACATCGGGCTTTAGCAAAGGTACTTGAGGTTCCTTTGCATAGGGTTAGAGTTATAAAACCATATATCGGCGGTGGATTTGGCGGTAAGGGTGATCCATTCCCGCATGAAATGATTGTAGCTCATATTGCACGCAAAACTGGTAAGCCAGTAAGTGTAAAGCTCACTAGAGAAGAAGTATTTCTTACCAATCATGGTCGCCACCCCTCAAGAATGACCATAAAATTAGGTGCCAACAATGATGGTATATTAAAGGTTTTAGATGCCGATATTGCCATTGATGGTGGAGCTTATGGTAGTTTTGGCGTGGTTACTTCATACTACAATGGTGTATTGTTACAAGCTCCATATAGATTAGATAATTTCGGATTCAAAACATATAGGGTCTATACCAATAAGCCTCAATGTGGGGCCATGAGAGGACATGGTGCAGTCAATTCTCGCTTTGCAGTAGAGTCAATGATCGATGATATTGCTCATAAGATTGATATGGATCCAATAGAATTGAGAAAGAAAAACTTCTTGGATTCTAATACACTTACTGTTGGTCAATATCGTATCACATCTAATGGTAGCAGAGAGTCAATAGATAAGGTGGCTGAACAATCTGATTGGAAAAATAAACATGGTAAACTAGAAAATGGTCATGGCCTCGGTGTAGGTTGTGGTTTTTTCATTAGTGGTAGTGCCTTACCTATTATTTGGAATGAGTTACCTCAATCTACAGTTCATTTAAAAGTTGATTTTGATGGTAGAGTACTTATCACATCAGGTGCCAACGATATTGGTCAAGGTAGTGATACTATGCTGGCTATCATTGTTGCAGAGGTTTTAGGTATCAGCATGGATAAAATATATGTTCTCGCTGCAGATACTTTACTAACACCTGTAGATCTGGGTAGTTATTCTAGTCGGGTAACATTTATGGCTGGTAATGCAGCTAAAGATGCTGCCGAAAATTTGAAGAAAGAGATTACCTATGCCATTGCCACTAAAAAAGCCATTGATCCTGCAGAACTTATTTTTTCCAAGAATTCAGTTTATAGTAATGATAAGTCTGTAAACCTCCCGTGGGATCAGGCAATTGAGATTGTTACAGCTAATAGAGGTGCTGTAAATGTCAGTGGGAAATATATTTCGCCTAAACTCGGAGGTGATTTTAAGGGAGCAGGTGCAGGTCTTAGCCCATCGTATTCTTTTGGTTCTTGTATTGCAGAGGTCAAAGTAGATCTGCAAACAGGGCATGTTAAGCTAATTAATGTGTGGGGGGCACATGATTGTGGGAAGGCTCTTAATCCATTAGCTGTAGAAGGACAACTTGAAGGTTCTTGGCATATGGGTATCGGACAGGCATTAAGCGAAGAAATGCGCTATTACAATGGTCTATTGGTCAATAATAATTTTCTGGACTATAAGATACCAACCACTCTTGATACTCCTAATATTCATACCAATATCATCGAAACAATTGATCCTGAAGGTCCGTTTGGCGCTAAGGAATGTGGCGAGGGTGCTATCCATCCCGTAATTCCTGCAATAGCTAATGCTATTTACGATGCAGTTGGTATTCGTATTACCAAATTGCCTATCAAATCAGAGGATGTATTGTCATTATTACAAGAGAAAAAATTGATCGAAAGCATTTAAATAACAATCCCATGATTGCTGAAAAAAAGTATTTACAACCTCATACAATTGCTGATGCGCTACTATTCGCACAACAGAACGTTGATAGCTTTTCTTATTTGGCAGGTGGAACAGACATCATTGTCAATAAATTTCAGGGAAATAATGTGTCAACTTGTTTGATAGATATTTCACAAATAGCAGAATTGAAGAACATTGTTATTGATGGTAACTGTCTTAAGATAGGTTCTTTGGTTCGATTAGATGATTTGAAGAAAAATGCACATATATTAGAACGTTACCCAGCTCTTATACATTCTGCAAATGCTGTTGCTTCACCAATGTTAAGAAAAACTGCTACCATAGGTGGCAATATTCTTTGTGAGAATCGTTGTATGTTCTACAATCAGAGTGATTGGTGGCGGGAAGCCGTAGGTTATTGCCTCAAATGTGATGGTGATATTTGCATTGCTACAGGAGGCAAAAAGGCATGTTTTTCAAAATTCGTTTCAGATACTGCCCCTGTATTGATCAGTATGGACGCTTATATAGAGGTCTTAGATTGGAATAGTAGTACTATCGAACCATTGGAAAGTATATATACTGGAGATGGTATTACGCCTCTGGCATTACCAGCTACTTCATTAATAGGTGCTATATTATTACCATTAGATCATCCAATTACTATTTTCAAAAAATTACGTCCTCGCGAGGCTGTAGACTTTACTTCATTAACTACTGCTGTTTCTTTATATGAATCTGGTAGATTAAAGGTTGTTTTAGGTGGTGTGGACCCTAAGCCTATTGTTATTCAAGGTACTATTAATGATGATTTTGAAGAATTGATAAAAAATGCTTTGAAAAAATCACGTACGGTAGATAATGATTATTATTCACGAGCTTATCGTCGTGAAATGATCAAAGTATTCTTACAACAAAGTTTCACAGAATTAAGTTTAAGACCATGAACAATTCTTTAAAGATACTTTTCGACGAACATGAGATCATTGTGAATGCTATTGATACAGCAAAAAGTGCCTCTAGCCTTATCGGTAAAGATGATGACTTGTATGTAAATATAATCAGGCAATTAATTACCTTTTTCAAAACATATGCCGATCAGTTTCATCACTATAAAGAAGAGGTGATATTATTTCCCGAAATGTCTAAACGAAATGAATTGATAGCAGAAGGTGTTATTAAGGAAATGTTTGAGAATCATGAAGATTTTCGGGAAATGATAAGAAATATTGAATCTCATCTGAATGTTAAAGAATTCAAAGCTGCTCAATCTCTGTTAGAGAAGTATACAGAGGCCCTACTAGATCATATTGCTGTCGAAAATGATGAGGTATTTCCGATTGCTGAAACTATTTTAGACAATGCTGAATTAGAAATGATCTTTTATCGTTTTCAAGATTGCGATCGTGATTTGGGCAATATCCTTAAACAAGATCAGGTAGATATTTCAGAGTATTTACGCAAACAATTAGTTTGACTTGATTAATATAGCTGCTATCTAATTTACTTTTTTATAGAGTTCCTACTCTATATCCTCAAATCCTGATGAATTATGTTCTTTTAGGGTAGAAAGGTGTATCACATTCACATTTACTTTAGCATTTTCTGCATAATGTACGTCATATACTTCAAAAATGTGTGGCTCACCATCTGTATCTATCACTACCAAATCACCCATAGTAGGTATACCCGCGAGTTCCATATCTCGCATATGTTTAAAGAATCTGATATTTTCATGAAATTCCATGATAGATACTATTGGCATAATAATGTGTTTTTAGCAATACGAATATAAGCAACAAGTATGGATACTATTGTATTAATTAGTGCTCATTTTCGTAATTTTAAGTCATGGAGAAAGCATCTGTTGCCCATCTACCCATTCACAAGGTGAATATTGCCAATATCAGCGATGCTGATGATATGTTGGCAGTTGAAGAACCTGTTGAGATGAGACTCGAATACGGTCCGGATAATAATAGAATACAGAAGAGTATTTGCATTACTATGCGCACTCCTGGCAATGATCATGAACTCGCAGTTGGATTTCTATTCACTGAGGGTATTATTCATTCTGCCAACGATGTACTCGAAGTTAAACATGAGGCTTTTTCTGATGGCAATATTGTAATTGTAACCCTTAGGCATTCTGCTCAGCCTGATGTTTCTAAGCTGGAAAGACATTTTTACACTAGCTCCAGCTGTGGTGTATGTGGTAAATCATCTATAGATTCTGTACGCACTGTTTGTAACATATCAATGCTACCTGATAATTTACAATTTTCATCTGCTCTAATATATCAGTTACCTCAGTTGCTCCGCGATCAGCAAAATGTGTTTGAAAGCACAGGTGGTATCCATGCTTCTGCTTTGTTTGATACTACAGGTAAGTTATTGCTTACTCGCGAAGATGTAGGTCGCCACAATGCATTAGATAAACTCATTGGTACGGCATTAAACGAGGGTTTGACACCTTTGAGCAACTACTTATTGTTACTAAGTGGCAGAGCCAGTTTCGAACTCATTCAAAAAGCGGCAATGGCTGGTATCAAAATAGTAGCTGCTGTCGGCGCACCATCCAGTCTTGCCGTATCTATGGCACAGGATTTCGGTATGACCCTAATTGGCTTTTTAAGAGGAGAACGTTTTAATATTTATACAGGCAAACAAAGAATTGTAATTTTGTAAACATGAAACTTCGTATCAAAGGAAATTCTGTTCGTTATCGTCTAACTCGTTCCGATATAGATACATTTATGTACAGAAGATATATTGAGGAATTTACAGATTTTGGCGGTAGTATCCTCATCTACGCTTTGGAAAGCAAAGATGGTATAGATACCATTTCAGCATCGTTCAATAACAACAAGTTACTTATTTCCATGCCCGAAGAATGGGTAAACACCTGGGCCACAACAGATAAGGTAGGTTACGATAGCAATATGGATATTGGTTATGATCGAAAAATGTGCATTCTATTGGAAAAGGATTTTAAATGTCTCGATGAATCTCATGGCGACCAATCTGATAGTTTCGATCATCCTTTGCTTACATCTCGTTCAGAACCAAAACCTTAAATTGAACCTTTTACATAATGCTGTGTTAATTTCTTAGCTTTTGAACTTTGATTAACTATGTTCTTTTACCGGTATAAATTATCTTTAAACCCAACACAATAGATAAATATTAATTTGTCAGCCCTTATATTTTATATATTCTTACCTTTCATATACTTGATATCGATACTCCCATTTCGGTTACTCTATCTTATATCTGACTGGTTGTACTTTCTTTTGTTTTATTGCATTAGTTATAGAAAAGATGTTGTTATGCAGAATTTACGCAACTCTTTCCCCGAAAAAACAGAAGCAGATTTAAAAATTATATGCAAAAAATTCTATCACCATTTATGTGATATGACTCTTGAAACTTTCAAAACCCTCACCATAGATAAGGACACGATGCTGAAACGTTGTACCTTTGATCCTGAAAGTTTGGCTCTATTAGAAGGATTGGCAGCAAAAGATCAGAATGTGATATTAGTTATGGGACATTATGGCAACTGGGAATGGGCAGGTAACACATTCAGTTTATTATGCACGCACAGATTATATGTAATATATCATCCATTGGCCAATAAGCATTTTGACAAGCTATTGCATGATATGCGTACCCGTTTCGGTACAAAATTGATTCCCATGAAGGAAACTTACCGTGTCATGCTGGATAATAATAAGATGGAACTTAGCACTACGGCCTTTATTGCAGACCAGGCACCATCGCCTAATAATGCTTATTGGACCACTTTTTTAAATCAGGATACACCTGTTTTTAAAGGAACTGAGATCATTGCTACAAAAATCAATTACCCGATTGTATATTCACGGGTTGAAAAACTTAAGAGAGGCCATTATACATTATACGTAGAAATGCTATGCGAAAACCCTTCTTCCACCAAAGAAGGTGAAATTTCAGAATTGCATACTCGTAAACTGGAAAAGGATATTATCGCTGCTCCGGAAACTTGGTTATGGTCTCATAAACGTTGGAAACATAAACGACCCATTAATTAATCTATATAAACAATATTTCGCATGTCCACCGGTAAAGAGCTGATATTAGCTACTAAACCATATGCTCAGGAAGTAAGGAGTAAAAGCTGGTTATATACCATTTCTACCCTTACATTATTAGTCTCCTCTTTATTGGGTACACTAATGATGCCCAATTTTATTTTAAAATTGGTCTGTAGTATCATGTCTGGTTTATTCACTATCAGAATGTTTGTCATCTATCACGATTTCTTACATCACGCCATTTTGAATAAGTCGCCTTTGGCTACTTTCTTAATGACAATATTTGGTATCTATATGATGGCACCCACCAGCATCTGGAAGCGCTCTCACGATTATCACCATAAACATAATTCCAAGTTATTCAGTGCCAGTATCGGTTCATACCCTATCGCCACTCGCAGTAAATTCATGCAAATGACTCCCGCACAACGACGTAGTTATTTAGCTACACGTCATCCGCTTACTATTCTCATGGGGTATTTCTCTATGTTCATGGTAGGTATGGCAGTTAAGTCTTTCCGCAGTTCTCCTAAAAAACATTTCGACTCTCTTATATCTCTGGTCATTCACTTTACTGCTACCATATTGGTTTTATGGTTTGGTGGCTGGCAAGCTTGGTTGCTTACCATTATCATACCATATTTCATACCATGTACTTTAGGTGCTTATTTGTTCTATGCACAACATAATTTCCCTGGTGTGGTCTTTGCCGATAATGCCAATTGGAAATACGAAGACGCTGCTCTCAAATCATCCAGCTTTTTGGTTATGAGTCCGCTTATGAACTGGCTTACCGCTAATATCGGTTACCATCATATTCACCACATGAACTCTCGTATACCTTTCTATCGTTTACCTGAGGTCATGAAGGCTTTCCCTGAGTTCCAAAAAGCCACTACCACTACCCTTATGCCTAAAGATGTGATAGCTTGCTTCAAACTAAAAGTATGGGATCCTGAGCTCAATCAAATGGTTTCACTCAAACAATTAAGATTGGCCTGATAATTTCTTTATTTCTTTTTGCCTCCACCTTGCCAGTTACGCTTTTTACCACCGGTAAATTTTGGCTTTGCAGCAGGATTGTAGGTAGGCACATCACCCATACCTTCTGGTAATGTCAGTTTAGGTACTTCTTTGCCTATCAGTTGTTCTATTTTTGCAAATTTGTGTTGGTCCTTATCTGTTATAAAAGTAATGGCTGTACCGGTTGTAGCTGCTCTGGCTGTACGTCCTATACGGTGTATATAATCTTCAGGGTCTGGTGGCACATCATAATTCACTACTAGGTCTATTCCTTCCACATCTATTCCTCTAGATAGTACATCTGTACCTATGATAATTGATATTCTCTTGCTCTTGAATCCTCTTAGTATCTCTTCCCTTTCTTCTTGTGCCAGATCAGAGTGAAAAGCCTTTACTGGTATATTGATGCGCCTCAACTCACTATCCAGTTTCTTGACATTTTCTTTGGTCGATGCGAACATCAATATGCTGTTATAATTACCTTCTTTCAGTATCTTCTTGATTAGGGGCAATTTCTGATCTTCATACAGCATATATGCCTGCTGCAATATGCCTTCCGCGGGTTTAGATATACTGATACTTATCTGCTCAGGATCATGCATGATGGTCTTAGCTAGGGTTCTTATTTTGGGTGGCATAGTAGCCGAGAACAGTAATGTTTGTCTTTCCTTAGGCAAATAACTGATGATACGTACTATGTCATCATAAAAACCCATATCCAGCATTCTATCTGCTTCATCTAATACCAAATGGTGCAAAAATTGAAGATTCACTGCTCCCGATGCTAAGTGTGATATCAGTCTCCCCGGTGTAGCTATAATTATATCCACACCTTGTTTGATGGCTTTTTTCTGTTGTTCCCATACATTACCATCTCCACCTCCATATACTGGTATAGAGCTCACTCCACTATAGTATGCCAAACCTTCTATTTGTTGGTCTATTTGCTGTGCCAGCTCCCTGGTAGGTGCCAGTATCAGGGTATTTATATTACCCTTGTCTATACTCAGTATCTTATCCAGTATTGGTAGTAAGTAAGCTGCAGTTTTACCGGTACCTGTTTGAGCACAGGCTATCAGGTCTTTATTCTTTAGTATTATAGGAATGGCTTGTTCTTGTATTGGGGTTGGCAGTGTATAGCCCATAGAGTGCAGACCGTCTAATATATCGGGGTCCAGGTCAAAATCGTCAAATGTCAATGTTTGGTTGTTTTTAGCTTATAATTCATATAAAAGTACTCCAAAACCCCACCTTTACGAAATTTATCATACTATATACCCATAGCCACATAAAAACAATTGAAATATTTTTTTGTTTATTAGATTATATATCATACCTTCGTAGAATTATTTATTTATTTTAATTAAACACAATGCAAGAAGGTACAGTAAAATTCTTTAACGAAACTAAAGGTTTTGGTTTCATTAAGCCAGACAACGGGTCTGAAGACATCTTTGTTCACGTATCAGGTCTTATCGACGAGATCCGCGAAAACGACAAAGTAAAGTATGAAGTACAAAATGGTAAGAAAGGTTTGAATGCGGTAAGCGTACAAGTTATCTAGTCAAACCATACTTTATATTGTTAAACATGCTCTCGGGCATGTTTTTTTTTGCCCATTCATATTTAGATTGCGTCAGCAACGCTAACGAACAACACAAGCCGACATTGGCACATTCCTCATCTACTCCCTCACCACCCTCTTTACTTGTCTTTCACCTTTACTATTCGTCAATTCTAATAAGTACATACCTGCCGGATACTCTTCTATAGCAATACCATTCCCTCCCACATGTAGTTTACCCTCTTGCATAGCAGCACCCATTACATTAAGTATTCTATAAGTCATATTTTCTTGTACCCCATCTACATGCAGCAAATCATTAGTAGGATTTGGATAAATATGGATTGCTGAATTATTGCTAAGTTGGGTTATTCCCATTGTAGTGTATATGGTGATTTTATTCGTTGCCCAATTACCTATATAACAACCAGCGCCTGATACAGTGATATTGCAAACAAGTATATCAGAGTCATTAGGGGTGTAGGTATAGGTGCTTGTGTTTGTACCAACATTCACGCCATTTACTTGCCACTGATATGTAACAGTTCCCGATACATTCACGGTAGCTGTATAGGTTTGTGTAGAACCTGTTGTAATGACCGTAGCACCTGATATAGTAACAGTTGGTGCTACATTAGGATCGACTGTTAAGTTGATAGTATTACTCATAGCAATGCTTGAGCTAGCACATTGCGCATTGCTGCTGAGTACACAAATCACACTATTACCATTAGAGGGTACATAACTATAGATATTACTATTAGTGCCTACATTCAGGCTGTTTACTTCCCACTGATAGATAGGAGCTGCACCACCATTAGTGATACTTGC
>JBAWXE010000089.1:0-11573 GCA_037144255.1 Bacteroidota bacterium
CCTTTGAATGGTATGAGTGCATTTATTCCACCACTTGGTACACAAGATTTTATTGCTACAGGTGGTTCTACTGTCGCTACTGCTGAAGGCAAGAATGATGGATTTGCCCCTGTTAAGTATGTTTCTGATATGAAGATATACGAGCCTCAAGCAGTAAAGAATCTTGGGTTGGTTACTTACTTCGATTATAACGAAGCATTGGTGGCATCTAAGAAATTGAAAAAACCTATAATGCTCGATTTTACAGGCATTAACTGCGTTAATTGTCGTAAAATGGAAAACCAAGTTTGGTCTAAACCTGAAGTCATCAAGAGATTGAAAGAAGACTTTATTGTTGCTTCATTGTATTGTGATCTTAATAGAATTATACTGCCTAAGAGAGAACAATATTTTTCTAAAGACCTGAACTCTCAGGTAGAAACATTGGGCAACAAGAATGCCGATCTGCAAGCAACAAAATTTGGTGCCAACTCTCAACCATTTTATTTTTATGTGGATGAGAATGGCAATAAATTAGTTGAAGAAGGCTACTCTTACGATCCTGATGTACAAAAATTCATCGATCATCTCGAGAAGGTAAAGGCCAATTATAAGAAGACTCATTCATAATCATAAGTTCAAAGCTTTTAGGATAAAAACCTAACGCATGATAAAGAACATCACAATGTCACTGTTGCCTTCTCAGGCAGCAGATGGTTCCAATATAAAGAAATTTATAGCTGATGAAATGGCTGTTAGTCCTAAAAAGATTAGCGGCTATAATATTCAAAAACGTTCCATAGATGCTCGTGCCAAACAGGTACACATTGTATTGCAGCTACAGGTTTTTATTGACGAAAAGGTTATGGAACCTCCTCCTTTCGATCCCAAATTCAAAGATGTCTCCCAAGCACCTTCAGTTGTGGTTGTTGGTGCCGGCCCCGCAGGTCTATTTTCGGCACTTCGTCTTATTACATTGGGTATCAAACCTATAATTCTTGAGAGAGGTAAAGACGTTCGTGCGCGTCGACGCGATCTGGCGGCTATGAACAAAGAAGGTGTTGTAAATCCTGAATCCAATTATTGTTTCGGAGAGGGTGGTGCAGGTACTTATAGCGATGGTAAACTCTATACTCGTGCTACTAAGAGAGGTAACGTGCAGCGTATACTTCAGTTGTTGACACACTTTGGTGCAGATCCAAGTATTCTCTTCGATGCACATCCGCATATTGGTACTAACAAACTACCACTTATCATTTCTGCCATGCGCGAACAAATTATTACATGCGGAGGCGAAGTGCTTTTTGAAAAAAAGCTGACTGACATAATTCTTAATAGCAATAATATAACGGCTGTAAAAACACTTGATGGTGACACTATTTCTTGCAACACAGTAATACTGGCAACCGGACATTCAGCACGCGATATTTTCGAATTACTGCATACAAAAAAGATCGATTTAGAATGTAAGCCATTTGCCCTTGGTGTACGTATCGAACATCCTCAAATATTAATAGATCAGGTACAATATCACTGTTCTGTAAGAGACAAATTTTTACCTCCGGCTAGTTATTCTTTAGTAGCTCAACAATATGGTCGTGGAGTGTTCTCTTTTTGTATGTGCCCCGGTGGCATAATAGCCCCGGCAGCTACCTCTCCAGGTGAAATTGTAGTCAACGGTTGGTCACCTTCCAAAAGAAATAACCCTTTTGCAAATTCTGGCACAGTTGTTGCAGTACATGAAGAAGATTTTGCTTTGTATGGATTTAAAGGACCCCTAGCAGGAATGAGATATCAACAGATGGTAGAACGTAAATGTTTTGAAATGGGTGGTGGAGATTTGGTAGCACCTGCACAACGCATGGTTGATTTTGTGAATGGAAATACTTCATCTTCATTGCCTCCTTGTTCATATATCCCTGGTATTCATAGTGTTGCAATTTCTGATGCGTTACCTAAAGAGGTAAATATATCATTAAAAAGTGCTTTGAAAGATTTTGGTAAGAAAATGAGAGGGTATTATACCAATGAAGCTGTACTAGTTGCAACAGAATCTCGTACCAGTTCACCGGTTCGCATTCCTCGTCATAAAGAGAGTTTACAACACCCTCAAATTCAAGGTTTGTATCCTTGTGCCGAAGGTGCAGGTTATGCAGGTGGAATAGTTTCAGCTGCTATTGATGGAGAAAGGGTGGCTGAAGCTATTGCAGAAGCCTTAGTTAGAATTTAATTTTTTATTTTAAAAAGGTGTTATATATTAATATAGTGCTAAAAATTAATAGGTATAATGTTTAATATTCATATGATTACTGATTTTATTGAATTTGTGATTAAATGTTGATTAAATGTTGATTAATAAAGGGAAAGTACTATTGATATTTGCAAAAGTCCATATACTTTTGTGTATTATTGTAAAGCAATAGTTTTTTTCTACATAATGCTTTGGATTTGCAAAGATTTAATGTAAATTCACGCCATTATTTTGATTGATTTTTGTGCTTTTATTTTGAAGATTTTTTTTAACATATATTGATTGGTTATGAAGAAATTATTTACTAGTATTTGTATCGGTAGTTTTTGTGCTTTTATTGCCTTTAATGCAAATGCACAAAACAACTCAAATAATAACCAAACTACGATCGCTTCGCCTAAACCTGGTGCAACCGGTGGTGCTACAGCAGACCCATCTCAAGCTAATACTGGTCTATATAACGTTCCTATATACAAACGTCCCCTTACCGTAAGTGCATCTCTCGGTACAAATGGTATTGGTGTTTCTGCTAGATTAGGTCTTTCCCCTCATTGGAGATTAAGCCTAGGGTATAACTATACTCCAATTAACTATACCACTACATTTAGTATTTCTTCCTTACAAACAAGTATGGATATCAATATACACCTGAATAATATACATCTGTTTGGAGAATGGAGACCATTCACTTCTACAGCTTTCAGATTGGTAGGTGGTATAGCTTATTTTATGGATAGTAAAATGAATATCAATGTTACTCCTACAAACAATTATTACTACGGTTTGATTCCTCTTACGCCTGCTACTATTGGTAAATTATACGCAAACCTTGATTATTCTGGAATTGCACCATATTTTGGTTTTGGAATATTCAAAGGACAACCGGCACCTGGAAAATTTGCAGTCAATATGGATTTCGGTACTTATGTACTGTCCTCTCCTCGTAGCACTATTACCGGTACAAATTTATTCGCAGACCCTCAAGTTGATACAAAACAATTAGATAAGAATATTGCTGGTTGGAGATGGTTACCTATTGTACAGGTAAATGTGAGTTATAGAATTAAAATGGGTTCTTCGAAATCCAAATAATTAAGCTAAAAAATTACAAATATTAATTTTAAGACAGATAGTATGATAAATAAGTTCAAGTTAAGCGTAGTGTTGATAGCAATCTTAGGCCTTTTACAGATTACATGTAAAAAACCTAATACCGGGCTTACTTTCAGTATCAGATCAGATGTGATGAAATATACTGCCATGGTAAGTTTTGTCGATCCAACTACAGGTAATGCTCCAGCTAATGTTACCATGTCCATTACAGGGCCAGATGCTAGTTTGATATATGAAATATCTGGCAAAAAGAATTTTTACGTATTAGGTGGACAAATTGCTCTAGGTTTAGATCCAAATAATTCACCTACTGCAAGCGCACCTAAAAAATTCAATATCATAGCTTCCGCTCCAGGTTATTTATCCGTGAATGTTCCCGTAACGATGAATGAATCAATTAAACAACAACAATTAACTGTGAATTTGGTGAATATTAGTAATCCGCCTCCAGGCGTTACTATCATTCACAAAAATCTTGCATTGGTAAATGGTCAATTACCTGCCGCAGTTTCATTTGCTACAGATACCACAAATGGGAAGGTTGATTCTATGACTTTGAAATTACCAGTTGGTTTGAAATTCTTAGATTCTTCTGGAAACCAGTTACTTGGTAGTTCTGTATCGGTACAAATGGTGCATTTTGATAACAGGACTCAATCATCATTAGATTGTTTCCCTGGAGGTGGTAATCCCGTCTCAAATAGCGTTGTAGATGCTTCTGGTAATTCTACATCAAAATATTTTACAACTTTAGGTTTTTCCGATATCTCAATGACTGTTGGTGGTAATGTAGTTAGAAAATTCAGTGACTCTATTACAATGACTATGAACATCAATGACACTACTAACGATATCAATACAGGTTCTCCTATTCAAGCCGGTTCTTTATTGAGTGTTTATAGTTATCGGGTTGAAACAGGAGTATGGCAGTATGAAAATATGCGTGCAGTTACTTCTTCAGGTTCAGGTTTGATTGTAACACATTCTACCAATCACCTTACTACCTATAATTTTGCATATACAACTGATATTTGCCCTAACCCTCAGAGTATTACAATAACTTATCCTGCATTAGGTAGTAATAAAGTAACTGGTATTCTTAATATTGGAGTTCTCCCTGCAGGAGATAATGGCGTTTTCCGAACATATCCATCAATAAAAATACCGATTACCAATCAATCTTTCCCTTATACTGTTAGTCTTGGAAATTTGCCAACTGGACAGGTTTCGATTGCAGCAAGTCTTTTTAATCGAATTGGATCAAACAGTGCAAATGATTTATGCAGTACACCAGCAACGGTTAATATTTCAGGTGGAGCATTTACTTTTGTAACCGCTTCAATAGTTGGAAAATGTAGGTATGATTCTTCTAAAGTTGTTAGTCCTAGTTTTTATGTCGATTATAGATTGCATGGATCTAATGCACAGTATCAACTTTTAGGTTTTGTTTCTAATGGACAATTTTCTACGCCTCTTGTTACTGTAGGAAAAACATATGATCTCAGAGCTACATTTGCCGGTCAGCAAATTGATACATTTGCTACTGTTACAAATACTGTCAATTCCATTTCAGTAGATATGAGTAGCACTTCTTTCTGTCAACAATAGAAGTTACATACAATTTTTTAAGAGCCATCTCATTGAGATGGCTCTATTTTTTTGAACAAGAATCCAGATGACAGTACAAAAGTATCATTGGGTATTGTCCTCAAAAATTAAGGCTAGCTCTATATAGCTAGCCTTATAAAAATATAAGAAGTATTGTATGCTAATTAAGCGTTCACAGCTTTTTGTACCAGTTCTGCAGCTTCGCTGAGCAGGATAGCAGACTGTACTTTAAGACCTGAGTTAACTATCAATTCTTTAGCAGCTTCTGCATTAGTACCTTGTAAACGTACAATGATAGGGATATTGATATTGCCCAATTTATTGTATGCCTCGATAACACCGGCAGCAACACGATCGCAACGAACGATACCACCAAAGATATTGATAAGGATTGCTTTAACGTTAGGGTCCTTCATGATGATACGGAAACCTGCTTCTACTGTTTGTGCATTTGCAGAACCACCTACGTCCAGGAAGTTAGCAGGTTCGCCACCGGCCAATTTGATCATATCCATAGTAGCCATAGCAAGACCGGCACCATTAACCATACAGCCTACGTTACCGTCCAGCTTTACATAGTTAAGGTTATGCTCGCCAGCTTCTACTTCAGTAGGATCTTCTTCGCTCTTATCGCGCATAGCTTCCAGATCGGCATGGCGGATAAGTGCATTGTCATCCAGATTCATTTTACAGTCTACTGCAATGATCTTATCATCGGCAGATTTGAACAGAGGGTTGATCTCCAGCATTGAACAGTCGAGACCTACATATGCATTGTAGAGGTTGGTAACGAACTTTACCATGTTTTTGAAAGCATCGCCACTCAAACCAAAGTTGAAAGCGATCTTACGTGCCTGGAATGCTTGTAATGGCAAGCCAGGGTGTACCCATTCTTTAAATATTTTCTCTGGAGTGCTGTGTGCTACTTCTTCGATATCCATACCACCCTCGGTGCTGTACATGATAACGTTCTGTTTCTTAGCACGGTCTAAGAGGATAGAGAGATAGAATTCTTTACGATCGCTAGGGCCATCGTAATACATATCTTGAGCTACAAGTATTTTGCTTACTACTTTACCAGCTGCACCTGTTTGTATAGTAACGAGTGTATTGCCCAAAATGTTCTTAGCAACTCGTGCTACATCATCGGCACTTTTTACAACAGCTACACCACTTTGATCCGGTACTTCTACCATTCTACCTTTACCACGGCCACCAGCGTGTATCTGTGCTTTTACTACCACAAATTTGCTGCCGGTGTCAGCAGCTATCTTTTGATATGCTTTAACAGCATCATCACTATTTTCTACAGCGATACCTTCCTGTGTAGGAACGTTATAGCGCTTTAAGAGTTCTTTAGCTTGATATTCGTGCAAGTTCATTGTTGCAAAAAATTTTGGCGAAGATAACAAGGGAATATGACAATGTGAATAACATCGGTCAGTCTATGAACACATATAATAATTGCAATATCGATGATATTATATTTATTAAAATAAGGTGTCGGGTGGTTGCATATCGGGGGCTTTAATATTTGTGCCACAGATCTTATTCAATTGTTCTATCAGGTATTTTATCAGTTCGGGGGAGTGTAATTCGTCGTGCTGATGCATAAAGAAGTAGCAGGTTTCCAGACCTTGTTCCATCCATATTTTTATACGAGCTACCCATTCATCGATACGGGTATAATCTGTAGGATGCAGGGCATTGCCCACAAAGCGAATAAAGACCTGTGGAACTGATAGATGCATGTGTACACAATCGCGACGACCGGCAGCATCTGTAATGACAATACCACGTTTGTGCTGACGTAAGAATTGGTAGAGATCTGCATTGTAAGTATCTGTGTACCATTCTTTATGACGGAGTTCCAGAAAAATATCTACATCCTGAGGGAAGTCTGTAATGAACTCCTGAATAGTTTCTAAATGTTTGAGGCCCATTTGCGGATGAGGCATGAGGAAGATGGGACCGAGATGCTTTTTGAATTCTGTTATGACTTGCAGGAATGCATCTACTTCCTGCTGCGCATTTTTAAGACGGCGTATGTGTGTGATAGACTCTGTGAACTTGGGCCCTCGGGTAAGAGGGCTTTTGCTATTTATAAAAAAGACAGTTCTAATTTTTCCAAAAGCAATTGCATAGGGCAGGTGTGGTAAGGGAATCGACATAGGAAGTACCACTGATAGTACGGTTGTATGCAAATTTGTAACCGCAACCTTCACCATTTATACTATAAGTTTTGCCTTGTTGTACACCACGTGTTTTCCAACGACCATTATTCAAATTACAATAGAAATAGAAATTGTCTACACTGGAATATATAGCGCCGTGAAAATTGGGCATTATCTTCTTTTCAGAGCATACTAGCATTAAAGTGAAGTCGACTGCGGGTTGTAAAGTAAATAGATAGGGAGGTGTATAAATATTATAATTACCATACCAACCACTACCGGTTGTGTTTTGATATTTGAGTTCTTTGCCCCAATACCATACAGCAATATTTGCAGAGTCGATAGTAATAGGCGTTTTAGAATACCATCGGCCTATCATGTCATTGGAAGAATTCTGACCACTTTGAGGATCGAATGACTTGGAGAAAAATGCGTAAGGAGAAAGTGATAGTTTCAATGTCCATCTGGCCCATAGATTTTCTACATCGGGTATATATAATTGTGAACTGTCGAGATAATCATTGAATGTAAAATGAAAGGGGTATTCATAAGGTGCTGCATAATAATAGCCCATGTCAGTAGATTGGGATTCTACTCTCAATTGCCCATTAACACTACTGATTACTTCTCGTTTGGTGGTATTGGTGTTATAGTCTATACCTACCTCTATAGAATCGCCTGCCTGTACAGCAGTATGGGTAATAGGGTTGATGATAGTGGGATTGATAACAAAACTAGTGAACCAACGTTTGTTCTGTTTGGGGCTAATGGTAATATTCTTTCCATTTACTTTGCCAATAAAGTAGATATCCACCAATTTCTTTTGTACAGCAGTAGCATATAGCAGTTTGTCGCTATTGGCAGTGCTACCATCTAATAAATTAATTTGTGGACCAATAGCAGTTTCGTTTGATGAATATCCTAAGCTGATATCAGTACCTGTGCTATAGAGGCATATCACTCTTATATCGGCACCTGTGTACTTAGCTTTGACCAAGTATCTGTTAGTGATCTGTATACTCTCTGTAGTGTAATAATTATTATCGTGTGGTTGGGCAATGGCAGTTTCACTATAACCTTCTGCTTTTGAAGTAGTATCTAATAATACTGTATAGGGTAGGTATACGCGTCTGGTAGCAATGGTAGTGGCCAAAGAGTCTTTATAATAATAAAACTCAGTACTATCGGGCAATACAACAGATGTAAGCCCATCATCGAAATACACAGAGTCGGTAGAAGAAGTTTTAGAGAATTTGAGAATGGCATGGTTTTTAATATATCCATCCGTGAGGGAGTATACTTGTGTCTTAATGGCAAGGTTGCCGGGAGGATTGGCATAGTTGAGCATTTTGATCAATTGCTTTTGGACAAATTGATTTTTAGAAATGATGATATGCGTGGAAGTAGGCAAGTACCCATCCGTACTCAGGTCTATATCAAATTCTATTGGGTTGGCAGTTGTTGGTTCAAGTGCAGGATTAATGGCGAATTCTAATTTTCCATCATGTAGAATGAAGTCTCTTCTGCCGGCAATATCGTAAACACTATTTGCGTCTTTACCACTAATTGTTATTTGAACATTAGCAGGTATAGAGCCTGTAGTCATATCTATCACTTTTATATCAGCAGTGTACTTGAATATGTTTGTATTGATAGCATAGGAGATATTAGTCATTGGGTTTTTGCAATGGATATTCATAGTTATAGCAAAAGCAATACACGCTAAAAATGATGTTGCAAATACGATCTTATTTTTCCTCATAGTCTCTACTTTTTATTAATTGAAATAGGCGTTGTTATGAAATAATATTGATATCAATAATTGTGTAATCAGTAAAGTGCCTAAGAATATTTACTTATCCTTTATGGATTTACGTGTACACAATAAAAAACTAGAAACTAAAAATGAGGTGATGGTGCAACAATGTACAATTAATATCGAAACATAGAGGAAATAAAAAATGGATGAGCTATTAGAGCTCATCCATTTTTATATGTACTTAATTAGTAATTACTTATTGATAGCAGCAATACCCGGAAGTTCTTTGCCTTCGAAATATTCGAGCAGGGCACCACCACCTGTAGATACATAGCTTACCTTATCAGTATAGCCGAATTTATTGACAGCCGCTACACTATCGCCACCACCTACCAGGGAGAATGCGCCTTTGCGTGTAGCATCTGCTACTGCTTCGGCAATAGCTTTAGTACCGTGTTGGAATTTTTCCATTTCGAACACACCCATAGGGCCATTCCAGAGTATGGTCTTTGATTCACTGATGATCTTTTTGAATTGATCTATAGCCATAGTGCCTATGTCTAGTCCCATCCATCCGGCAGGTATCTCTGCATTGTTGGCGGAAGATGTATTGGCATCGGCAGCAAACTTATCTGCAATAATACTATCGCTAGGCAGGTGTATACATACACCCTTAGCTTCGGCTTTCTTCAGTAATTCTAATGCTGTGTCCAGACGATCTTCCTCGCAAAGAGAATTACCTATATGGCAACCTTGAGCCTTGAAGAAGGTATAGGCCATACCACCACCTATGATGATATCGGTAGCTTTTTCCAGCAGGTTCTCTATAATGAGTATCTTATCTGATACCTTGGCACCACCTATGATAGCAGTGAAAGGACGTTTGTTGTTGTGTAGTACTTCTTCAGCAGCTTTTACTTCGCTTTCCATCAGCAGGCCGAACATTTTATTGCCCTTAGGGAAGTACTGTGCTATGACAGCAGTAGAAGCGTGAGCACGGTGCGCTGTACCAAAAGCATCATTAACGTATACATTGCCCAGTTTAGACAGTTTCTCTGCAAATTCTGCATCGCCTTTTTCTTCTTGTTTGTAATAGCGGAGATTTTCCAGCAATAATACTTGGCCTGGTTGTAATGCTGCGGCTTTGCTTTGTGCATCGGTACTGATACAATCATCGCTGAATTGTACTTCTGTGCCCAGGATGCCAGAGAGATGTGCAATAACAGGACGTAAAGAAAAATCGGCCAGCGTAAGATGTGGTTTCTTCTCTATGTCTTTAAGTGGACGACCCCAGTGGCTCATCAGTACTACAGAGCCACCATCGGCCAAAACTTTGCGAATAGTAGGTATAGCAGCACTAATACGAGTATCGTCGGTAATAGTGCCATTCTTGATAGGTACATTGAAATCGACACGGATGAGTGCCTTATGTCCTTTGAAATTGAAGTTGGAAAAGTTTGACATACTAAATGTATTTAAAAAAGAAACGCCACCCGTTGGGGTAGCGTTCCTGATATTTGAAAATGCTTATTTAGAGATAAGACCTGCAAAATACTTTACAGTACGAACCAATTGGCTTACATAGCTCATTTCGTTATCGTACCAGCTAACAGTCTTAACCAGTTGAGTATCACCCACAGTCATTACTTTGGTTTGAGTAGCATCGAACAGAGGACCGAAAGAAGTACCGATGATATCGCTACTTACTATTTCGTCTTCATTGTAACCAAAGCTTTCGTTAGATGCAGCTTTCATAGCAGCATTGATCTCTTCGGCAGATGTTTTCTTGTTCAAGATCACAGTCAATTCTGTAAGAGAACCAGTAACTGTAGGAACACGTTGAGCAGAACCATCCAGTTTGCCTTTCAGTTCCGGTAATACCAGACCTATAGCCTTAGCAGCACCTGTTGAGTTAGGAACGATGTTCTCGGCAGCAGCACGAGCACGACGCAGGTCACCCTTAGGATGTGGAGCATCCAGCGTGTTCTGATCGTTAGTGTAAGCGTGTACAGTCAGCATCAAGCCATTAGCGATACCAAAAGAATCATTCAATACCTTAGCCATAGGAGCCAGGCAATTAGTAGTACAAGATGCACAACTAATAACTGTTTCTGTACCATCGAGTATACTGTGGTTCACATTGAACACAACAGTTTTCATTTCGCCAGTAGCAGGAGCAGAGATTACGACACGTTTAGCACCAGCAGTGATATGTGCTTCAGCTTTTTCTCTATCAGTGAAGAAACCGGTACATTCCAGTACCACATCTACCTGATGTTTTCCCCAAGGGATCTGTGCTGGATCCTTCTGAGCATATATTGTTATTTCCTTGCCATTTACAATGATGGCATTGTCAGTATTCTTTACATCAACACCAAAGCGACCTTGTGCAGTATCGTATTTCAGCAAGTGTGCTAAAACGTTTGGTTTGGTCAGGTCATTGATAGCAACTACTTCAATACCTGCCATGTTGTAGATCTGGCGGAAAGCCAGGCGGCCTATGCGACCAAAACCATTAATGGCAACTTTAATTGTACTCATTATACAGTTGATTTGATATTAGGTTATTAAAATGTGCGGCAAAGTTACAGGCAATAGCAGTAAATTCCAAAGACATCGATTTTATTGTTTATATATGCCTTTTGCATATTGGTATTATAAATATTGGGTTAGAATATAGGAGATTTAA
>JBAWXE010000090.1:0-11551 GCA_037144255.1 Bacteroidota bacterium
ACGCAGGTAACACCACAGTACTGTAGCCATACCTAATTCGTGTGCATATTCAAATGCCTTAGCTACTTCTACTATTTGACGAGTGCTTTCTTCAGAACCGAAATAGATAGTGGCACCGACTGCTGTAGCTCCCATGTTCCAAGCATCTTTAATAGTGCCGAACATGATCTGATCAAAACGGTTAGGATAAGAAATGAATTCGTTATGGTTGATCTTTACAATGAAAGGTATCTTATGTGCATATTTCCTGGCTACTGCTCCCAACACACCATAAGTTGAAGCAACAGCATTACATCCACCTTCGATAGCCAGTTTTACAATATTCTCAGGATCGAAATAAATTGGGTTTGGAGCAAATGATGCACCACCGCTATGTTCTATACCCTGATCCACCGGTAGGATAGATACATATCCTGTTCCTGCCAAACGTCCATGGTTCATCAATCCATTGATACTACGTAATGTTTGTATGTTGCGGTTAGAACTGCTCCATACATCGTCGATCACTGAACCCGATGGTTTATGAATAGAATTTTTATCTATTGTCTTGCAGGTGTGGTTCAAATAATACTCGGCCTGATCGCCTAATAATTCTTGTATTTTTTTGGAAGCCATATAAATTGTTCTTTTTAATGTGGGGCAAAGGTAACAATAATAGGAAAATAGAGTATATCAAAAACCAAATATTGACTAAGGAGTGACTAAAATCACTTTCAGACCTGTAATATGGCTGTTCATTACTTCTGGCAAGGCTTTCCCTTGTTCGTCCAGAAATATATAATTTGTACTATCTATCTCGGGATGAAAATAAAAATAATATTTCACCTTGTATTTCCGCATTTCCTCCAACAGTTCTGTATGCGAAAAATCTGCAGTCTCCATATTATAATATGGATTGCCGGAGTAATAAGCTATACGTGCTACTTTCTGTACATCTTTATTCACAGTTTCATTAGATGCAAAACTACCTGTCACTCTTGCTTGCTGTAATTCACCGGCTACTTCTAATTGTTCCTTACCTTCGTGCAGCATATTTTTCATATCCCATACTGGCCAGCATATATAAGTAAGGCAAAACACTATAGGTAGGATGCCGGACAACCATTTGTTGTCAGTATATGCAATAGCTTTACCTAATATCCATACACCTAATATCATACTCAGTGGTATCATATAGTATATATACCTTGCTTCAAAATGTGCCAGAAAGAATCCGGAAGGGAATAACATCATTGTAAGTGCTAACAAGAAATACGATTCAGGGAAATGGCTTCTTACTTTTTTAGATAGCACAATGCATAATGCCAGTATCCAAGTAGGCAATAACAAGGATGATATCTCATTCATACTCACTATCATTTGCAATGTTCTTTGCCCAACACGTACTATTTGTAATAAGAATAAGTGCATTGAATCCCAGAAATGCGGCATATTACCAATCAGTGGATATGGGTCTTCCCAATAGTATGGGCTATCTGCGTAAGTAGGTGGTATCAGATGGTGTATGCCGTCTTTCCATATTGCATGACCTACCAAACTAATAGAAGTATTCATAGAGCCGGATGTTGAGGCCATCCATTTGCCATATTTTTCATGTAGTAAGTACAACCATGGACCACTACAGAGTACCATTACAAGTATGGTTACAAAGCATATTTTTATCCATTGCTTACGGTTCTCTTTCTGTATAGCATTTGTAAGAAAGAAAGTGCAGCAAACTGTATTGAGTATGAAAAATGGAAAAGAATAGGCCTTGGCAAAATAAGCTACAGCTGCTATTATACCTCCTGCCACCCATAGTAGGGGTCTTGTGCTGTATCTATCAGATGCCATCACTCTGAAAGTACTGAGTAGTAAAAAACATTCCCACAGATCTTCAAATAATTGACTGTATACGGAATAAGACAAGAATATTGCTAGTGCTATATGCAGCATCCATTGTAGCTTACGTTCCAAATTATAATGCAGAAACAGCGACTGACATATATATAGTACTCCTACTGCGCCACAGGCATTCACTAACACTGCCGCACTCATGGCTGCCATGCCCTGTTTTAGTAGCACTGCTACTAGCCAGCAACTCCATGGGCTCCATAGTCCGTTTACAGCCTTCAATGTCTCTCCATTAGCATAGCGCTTAGCTATGGTTAGGTAGGCTACACTATCAGGGTCTATATAATATTGACAATAAGGGAACAAAACATATACCACCACACACATCAATACTGATGCTAAAAAGAAGGGGCTATATTTTTGTAAGGTATGCACGTATGCTATTGTGTTGCTATGTAATAATAGCCTTATTTCTTTATTGCTGCAATAGGGTACTACTCTTTTATCAGCTCTTGCAGATAGTCGATAGCTTTCAGCATTCGGCTTCCGTACCAGCTGAACATCTCTCCATCTACCAACTTTACTTCTGTTTCAGGCAATACTGCTTGTATCTCAAATACATGTTTTTCTTTAAAAGGGTAGGGCTCTGATGACAATAATACCAGTTCAGGTTTGCGTTTTGCCAGTTCCACTATGTCTATTTCAGGGTATCGTTGCATATCCGCCAGTACATTCGTCCAACCCATTCGTTCAATCACTTCATGTATAAAGGTATCATGGCCTATGCTCATCCATGGTTCATACCATATAAAGTAAGCTACTCGTTTAGCTTGGCTGTCTTGTTGCAATTGTGCAAATCCTCTTTCTACCTCTTCACATATGGCATTTGCTTTTTCACTTCTTTGTGTCAATATACCTACTTCATGTATCATCTGTAGGGCATCAGCTATATGTTGTATATCGCTCACCCATACCGGGCAATATTTATTCAGTTCTCCTATTTGCTCTTTTACATTCTCTTCCCTATTGGCAATAATAAGGTCGGGTTTAAGCCCTAATACATCTTCTATATGTACATTCTTGGTGCCGCCTATTCGTTTCTTATTTCTAAACCATACTTCTGGGTGCACACAGAATTTTGTAATGCCAACTACTTCATCTTCCAAGCCCAGATCATATAGCAATTCTGTTTGCGATGGCACCAGCGATACGATACGTTTGGGTTGTATAGGTACATGTATTGTACGCCCCATCATATCCTTTACTGTATGCATAGCACTCATTAGTCAAAATGTTTAATGAAGTACATCACAAAGAATGTGAACAAAATATCCATTGGGAACATAGCATTGGTATACAACTCTCTGCTGTTATGCGATGCCAGTAATGCATGCAGCAATATGTTCAAGCTGGTAATTATTATATACGTATATCCTGCCCATCTTTTCAGGTCGCAGCAGAATATCCAACTTACAGTATAAACCAGCATCCATAAGGGCTGCACCCATCCTGACGATGGAAAAGGTTCTGTACGAAAATTCCATACAGAGAATAACAACATGGTTATATGAAACAAAGCCACCCATGGAAAAATAAAGGGAGGCTTTGTCAATATACGTTTTACGAAAGGTTTAGTGTCGCTCATCCTTTAGAGAATGCGTTAAGTATATCGTACTTCGTCAGTATATTATATTGTCCGCTTTCATCTCTGGTCAGCACAGCACCATTGTCCTTATTAATAAAATGTGTCAGGCGTTCCAGTGGGGTATCCATATCTACTACCGGCAATGGTTTCTCCATTACATCACCCACCAGCATATCACGCACATCTGTTTGGTCCAATAGTTTTTTGAATAGTCCGCTTTGGGTGAGGCTACCTGTCAATTCCACATTCTTCATTACAGGTATCTGCTCTATATCATACTTCTTCATCAGTTCCATAGCATCCGCTACTTTACTATCCTGATCTATTGTTACCAGTCTGCGGCGTCCTAGTCCACCCAGCAGATCGCGCACTGTTTTTACATCCAGCCATCCACGATCCAGCATCCACTCATCGTTATACACCTTACCTACATAGCGGCTACCATGATCATGGAATATCAGTACTACCACATCGTCTTTCTTCAGCTTATCTTTCAGTTGGCGCAGCCCTGCCACTACCGAGCCTGCTGAATATCCTGCAAAAATACCTTCTTCTTTAGCTATTCGGCGGGCCATTACAGCTCCATCCTTATCTGTTACTTTTTCAAACAGGTCTATGGCACTCTTGTCATAGTTCTTCGGCAAAAAATCTTCACCAAATCCTTCTGAAATATAAGGGTATACTTCACCCATATCCAACTCGCCTGTTTCAAACCATTTTTTCAGCAAGCTACCATAGGTGTCTATAGCCCATACTTGTATATTAGGGTTCTTCTCTTTCAGGAATTTACCCGTACCTACTACAGTTCCACCAGTGCCCGATGCTACAACAAGATGCGTTACTTTGCCATCCGTTTGGTCCCATATTTCCGGGCCGGTTTGTTCATAGTGTGCCTGACGGTTAGCCAGATTATCATATTGGTTCACATACCAGCTATTAGGTATTTCCGTAGCCAACCTGCGCGATACCTGATAGTAAGATCTCGGATCTTCAGGGTCTACATTCGTTGGGCATACTATTACTTCGGCACCTAGTGCTTTCAGTATATCAGCTTTCTCTTTCGATTGTTTATCCGTTGTAGCAAAAATACATTTGTAGCCTCTTACTACTGCTGCCAATGCCAGTCCCATACCTGTATTACCACTAGTACCTTCTATTATGGTGCCACCTGGTTTTATTTTCCCTTCCTGTTCTGCCACGTCCAGCATTTTTACAGCCATTCTGTCCTTGATACTATTGCCCGGGTTGAAGGATTCAACCTTGGCATATACGGTACATGGCAGCTCGGCCACCACTTTATGTAGTTTTATCAGTGGGGTATTCCCAATGGTCTGTAGTATATTTTCGTAAACACGTTTCATAAATAAGTATTAAAAGCCTGCGCGAAGGTAAAAAAATGACAGCAGTTTCTTAGCAGTATCAATTAGCGCCCCCACTATGTAAATAATTTGTTACGGCATGATATTTGTTACTATTCATCATATAATATGTATATTTTACACTATGTAGAAACTTTCATATGAACAATAGTTTCACTTATCGCGCTGCTGTAATATCTGATGCTCTAAGGCTCTCTGTCTTATTTCAACAGACATATATGCATACTTATGGCACCGAAGGGGTCACTACAGAATATGCTAATTTTATCACTTCTCGTTTTTCAATAGCACATATCGAACATACTATTACTTCATATCCCGGCAATATCATAGTAGCAGAATATCATGATAATCTAGTAGGGGTAGTAGAGGTCTCTTTCGATCACGAATGCCCCAAACGTAATGTATTAATGCCTGAGATCAATAAGCTCTATGTATTAGATCATTTTTGTGATAAAGGAATCGGTCATGAATTATTACATGAGGCCGAAAAATTCATCCTTTCAAAAGGGCATCACGATATATGGCTATGGGTTTATTTGCTCAATCCTCGTGCCATTGCCTTTTATGTACGAGAAGGCTACCGCTCTATTGGTAATATGATGTTTCAGATGGAAGTCAATGCTTACGAGAATGTGGTAATGACCAAATCATTATCATAATTGCTGAACCCCAAAAGTGGATATCTTTTTTTGAAACCCCTATGAGCATTTCGTATTTTTGTGCGGAATTAAGGTCCTCCAAACGGCCGTTTTGCTAAGAAATCCTTTTTTAGTAGCACAATTTTCTATTAAAACTCTAATAATCAATCTTTTATATTGTGCATCGCCCCCAAAAAGCACAACAAAAGCACAACAAAAGCACAACGAAAGCACAACGAAAGCACAGATAAAACACAATAAAAGCACAACAAAAGCACAACAAAAGCACAATAAAAGCTCCTAACAACCATGGCGCATATTTGCAACCTCTGACCACACTCCAGCTTTCATTGCGGCCCCCCTAGCCGCTATCTCCTTTTGTTGCGCTAGCAACGCTATCATTTTGGCGAGGCAAATGAAATTGGATAACAATGATCACTCTTTTGTACACACTATAGGTCATATCCACATCCCAACAAAATTTATCCACACTATATTATAACCATATAAATAGTAGTATTTTCACCATCTGTAACACACTGACAGCTACCGAAACACTTCAACACTTATGGGATCTTTATCCAGATCATTCAAGATCAGCAACAAATTCCAAAACGAATTTGAAATACTCTTCCCCAACAAACCTTTTACTAAAGAATATATTTTACAATACATCACAGCATGCACCAATCATGTATTCAAACAGGCTGCTAAAAAATTTCCCGATCATAAGTTAAAGTATATCAACCCTATATTCGTTATAGATAAAATGATCTATCCCGCCTCTAATCTTGCCGGCGATCATAATATCAATAGGTCTGTACTCGCAGCTTTTCATCTGGTAGCTACCAACGAGATCATCCCTATATCACAACCCATTCGTCAGAATAAATTAAAAGGTATCTGCCTCTTTTCTGGCAGCGATCTGCTCTCACATACTTACAATACTTTTAAGACTTTCAATTTAGACCTCATCGTTTCCAATGAAGATATTATTGCTGATGATATAGACGAAAAATATCTGGTCGAAAAGGTCAGCCGTATGGATATCGACTTGGAAAACCTGAATCAGAATTTCCACGCCTTCTCCCGCGAATTACAAATAAATGCCACCGAGGATATAGTGAAGTTGAAAAAAACCCTGGTGCTCTATCAATTACTTGCCAAAGCACTGAATGGTACTACCTCTATTTCTTTCGTTAATAGCACTCAGCAGAATTCTTTTTTCCACTGCCTGCTTACCCTCATTTCAGAGCAGCCTTTCAAAGAGTCCGAACTGCTCGATTTTGCAACCGTACTAGAGCTCATGTCCCAGCCATTAGAAAACTACAAGAATGCTATACATGCCGCATCTAAGGTCAAACGTCATCTTTAGTTATTTTTCGGAAATAGATGGATAAATTACCGGAAATGATAAGAAATTAACTAAGATCGCTATATGTACCTGTATTACTGACATTTATCATTTGCTGCCAAGCCCTAGGTTGGCTATATTTGCTAGTAACTTTTTTCATTTTCTTACTCCAAAACTGACACATAACAATGAAAGTAACTGTAGTGGGTGCCGGCGCTGTAGGCGCTACCTGTGCCGACAACATCGCACGTAAAGAACTGGTAGAAGAGCTGGTGCTCGTAGATATCAAAGAGGGTTTTGCCGAAGGTAAAGCCCTGGACATGACTCAAACCGCATCTTTGTTGGGTTTTGATACCCGTATCATTGGTAGTACTAATGATTATAGCAAAACTGCCGGTTCTGATGTAGTTGTGATCACTTCAGGTATACCACGTAAACCGGGTATGACTCGCGAAGAATTGATAGGCACTAATGCTCGCATTGTAGAAGAAGTAAGCAAGAATTTGCTGAAATATTCTCCTGATGCTATCATCGTAGTGATCTCTAATCCTATGGACACTATGACTTACCTCACACTTAAAGCTACCGGCTTGCCTAAGAATCGTGTGATAGGTATGGGTGGTATTCTCGATAGTTCTCGTTTCAAAACGTATCTGCAACAAGCATTGAATTGCTCTCAGCACGATCTTCATGCTACTGTTATCGGTGGCCATGGCGATACTACTATGATACCTCTTACTCGTTTGGCTACACTCAACAGCAATCCTGTTTCTAATCTGCTCAGCGCAGACCAACTGAAACAGATATCAGCTGATACAATGGTAGGTGGCGCTACCCTTACTAAGCTCTTAGGTACTTCTGCATGGTATGCTCCGGGTGCTGCAGGTGCTGCATTGGTAGAGGCTATCATCCGCAACGAAAAGAAAGTATTCCCTTGTTGTGTTATGCTCGATGGCGAATATGGTCAGAAAGATATTTGCATGGGCGTACCAGTAGTTATCGGTCGCAATGGTTGGGAAAAAATAATAGACTACAAACTGAATGCTGAAGAACAAGAAATGTTCAATAAGTCTGCTGATGCTGTTCGCAGTATGAATCAGGTGTTGGATACTCTGGTACAAGCATAGTATACAATATAGTATAAATAATAAGGGGCTGCTCATAGAGTAGCCCCTTATCTATTCTAAGTGTTATCTATTATTATTTCAGTGCAAAAGCCTTTTTCACAGCTTTCACATAGTCCAGTTTCTCCCAAGTGAATAACTCTACCTTTAAGGTCTTGGTCTTACGATCAGCTGATGCAAAAGTCTTAGTAACAGTTTGTGGTTCACGACCCATATGTCCGTAAGCAGCACACTCGCTATACATAGGCTGGCGCAGTTTCAGACGTTGCTCTATAAAGTAAGGGCGCATATCAAATACTTCGCTGATGATCTTAGCTATTTGCCCATCGGTCATCTTTACTTTTGCAGTACCGTAAGTGTTGATGTACAGACCCATTGGTTGGGCTACACCAATAGCATAAGATACTTGTACCAATACTTCGTCACATACACCGGCAGCTACCATGTTCTTAGCTATATGGCGGGTGGCATAGGCAGCAGAACGATCTACTTTAGAAGGGTCTTTACCTGAGAATGCACCACCACCATGAGCACCTTTACCACCATAAGTATCTACGATGATCTTGCGGCCTGTAAGACCTGTATCGCCATGCGGGCCACCTATCACGAATTTACCTGTAGGGTTTACGTGATACTTGATCTTATCGTTGAATAATTGTTTGTATTGCGGATATGCCTTAATAACGCGAGGTATAAGAATGCTGATCACATCTTTCTTGATCTTATCCTGCATCTTCTTCTCATCATCAAAATCATCATGCTGTGTAGATATAACGATAGTATCAATGCGCACAGGCTTGTTGTTATCATCATACTCCAATGTTACCTGGCTCTTAGCATCCGGACGCAGGTACTTCATTTGTTTAGCTTCGCGGCGTATAGCAGACAGTTCGCGCAGCAACAAGTGAGCCATATCTAATGCCAAAGGCATATAGTTAGCAGTTTCGTTAGTTGCATAACCAAACATCATACCTTGGTCACCTGCACCCTGATCTTCTTTTTTCTTTTTATCTACACCTTGGTTGATATCAGCAGACTGTTCGTGAATAGCAGAGAGTACACCACAAGAGTGCGCTTCGAACATGTATTCACTTTTGGTATATCCAATCTTAGCTATCACATCGCGTGCTATGGTTTGCACGTCTATGTATGTGTTCGATTTTACTTCACCGGCAAGTATTACTTGTCCGGTAGTTACTAATGTTTCACAAGCTATTTTAGATTGCGGGTCCCAGGCAAGAAAATTATCAACTAAAGCATCAGATATCTGGTCCGCTACTTTATCAGGATGTCCTTCTGATACGGACTCGGAGGTAAATAAGTATGGCATTTACGATTGTTTAGAATGAATTATGATAGTTTGAAGTGTGCAATTTATTCAACTGTAACCGATTTTGCAAGGTTACGAGGCTGATCTACATTACAACCACGTAAAATAGCAATATGATATGCCAATAGCTGTAGTGGAACTATAGTTATCAGCGGTGATAATATTTCTTCTGTTTCAGGTACCTCTATTACATGGTCGGCTAGGGCGCGTATTTGTGTATCGCCTTTGTTCACTACCGCTATGATCTTGCCTTTACGGGCTTTTACCTCTTGCACATTAGAAACTATCTTCTCATATGCACTCTGATTAGTAGCCAGGAATACCACAGGCATTTCCTCGTCTATAAGTGCTATAGGACCATGTTTCATTTCAGCAGCAGGGTAGCCTTCTGCATGTATATATGATATTTCTTTAAGTTTTAATGCTCCTTCCAGTGCTACAGGGAAATTATATCCACGACCCAGGTATAGGAAGTTCTTAGCATCTTTATATATAGCAGCCAATTCTTTTATTTGAGCATCCAGTTTCAGGGCCTCTTCTATCTTCTTAGGGATATTCTCCATTTCGTATAATATAGTACGTAGTCTGGATGTAGATACAGTGCCTTTTTCCATGGCTACCTGTAATGCTATGAGTGTAAGTATTGATACTTGTGTAGAGAATGCTTTAGTGGATGCTACACCTATTTCCGGACCGGCATGTGTATAAGAGCCCGCATGAGACATACGTGCTATAGATGAACCGATAACATTACAGATACCATATATCAATGCCTGACGATCTTTTGCCAGTTCTATAGCAGCAAGTGTATCGGCTGTTTCGCCTGATTGTGAGATTGCGATCACTACATCAGTTTCATTAATGATCGGGTTACGATAACGGAATTCTGAAGCATATTCTACTTCAACCGGTATACGAGCCAGATCTTCTATCAGATACTCAGCAATCATTCCTGAATGCCATGATGTACCGCAAGCTGTTATGATGAAACGTTTGGCATTATCAATACGGTTGACATATTCATTCAGTCCGCCCAGTTTTATCCAACCTTGTTGTGCGTTCATGCGACCACGTAAACAATCTGCAATGGCTTTAGGTTGTTCGTATATTTCTTTCAACATGAAATGTTCGAACCCACCTTTTTCTATCTGCTCCAGATTCATTTCCAGTTTCTGTATAGCATGCGACTTTTCAACATTGCCTAGTGTTTTGATAGTGAAACCACCACCACGATTCACGACAACAAACTCCTGATCATCCAGATAGATAACGTTATTGGTGTATTCAATGATAGGCGAAGCATCGGACGCAATGTAGAATTCATTATCGCCTATTCCTAAAACCAAAGGACTGCCTTTACGAGCTGCGATCAATTTATTAGGATCATTTTTGTCAATAACAACGATAGCATATGCACCTACAACTTCATTGAGTGCTATACGTACTGCTTCCTCTAATGGAACCTCTTCTTGCTTCTTTACTTCTTCTATCAGATTTACTAATACTTCTGTATCAGTATCCGAATGAAAGATATATCCTCTTTTTTTCAGAACTTCTTTAATAGAAGCATAGTTCTCAATAATGCCGTTGTGAATGATGGCAATATCTCCTGATTGAGAAAGATGAGGGTGTGCGTTCTGGTCATTAGGTTCTCCGTGGGTAGCCCAACGTGTATGACCAATGCCTATAGTAGAAGTGAGTATTTGACCATTAGTAATCTTCTCCAGTTCACTCACTTTGCCGGCTTTCTTATACAGGCTAAGGCCACCATTTAATAGTGCAACACCGGCACTGTCATAACCTCGGTATTCGAGTCGTTTCAGCCCTTTCAGTAGAATGGGGAATGCTTCTTTATTACCAATATATGCTACAATACCGCACATAAATAAATATGTTTATTTGAGTTTAGAATAAATGACATGCAGCTTCAGTTTGTAGCTGGTATCACTCAAGTTGTATCCTCCGGCTATCAACCTTCCGGATCCGGTATAGGAATCAACACCGCCTATACGTAAGCGTAATTTAGTCCATTTTTGTGTAACTGCACGCTGATATTCTGCCGGGAAATTGATACTGTATTGAGAAACCTTAACAGCACCTATCTGTATGGTAGTTCTAGTGCCGTCTATAAAATTGGAAGCAGCTGTACTTCCTTGAGGATATGCATCTGCAATCACATAAGCTATACCACTTGCAGTATCTGCACCTCTTGGAAATATTCTCGAAGGTTCAGATAATGTAGTAT
>JBAWXE010000091.1:0-10885 GCA_037144255.1 Bacteroidota bacterium
TAGTTATCCTTGCGTTGTGGGCCCATTACATAACCACGCTTCTTGATCTCGGCCCATACCATACGAAAATGCCCCCACTCCTCAGTAATGATAGGTGATAATGTATTGATGATCTCAGGTAAGTGAGAATAGCGTTGTACAATAGAAATAAAATTGGAAGCTGCCTTTTGTTCACAAAACGCATGGTCCGTCAATATCTCATCAATGGCCATGGTTGTCACATCTGCCCATTGCGGGTCGGTAGCTAGCTTCAGTCCCAGTATAGCATTATCAGCAGTACTCATAATCGTAATTATCTATTTCTTAGGGTTCTCCAAACTTATGTTTTCATCCCCGGGTTTATACATCACATAGTTCACTATAAACTGGAACATCTCATCTGTAGATCGCATACTACCCTTTTGGTCCTGTATCAATTGAGGTGGGTTAAAAGGGTTATTAGGGTTTTGCGTAGTGTTATCATATACCCCCTCTGCCACTATAGTAGAGCCTTTAGGTATCTTCAACATCTTCTTGAAAGTGTAGAAGTATTGCCAGTTAAAATCCCAACGAGGTATATTGATAAGACGAATAGTATCGCCATTAGGTTGTAACGCATAGGCTTTGAAACTCTTACCCAGCAGGTGCATATGCGGATTGATGGTTATGATAGAGATATCAGAAGGTATGGTGAAATGACTAGATACTTTCTTTACCGTATTGGCAGGCACTATCAGATCTGGCTCTACAGGCACTACACCCAGTGTACCTAGTTGAAACTCCATCATAGGTCTGCTGGGAGGTACTTTACTAAAGAACACATTGATGTAAGAGCTATCCCATACATCCTTTTTAGAGAAACCATAGTGTACATCATTGAGTAGGAAAACACCTTTGCGGGGTAGTTTATAGCCCCCAATGCCGGGTGGGTATCTCTGTGCCTCTACGCCCGGTAGGTAATTCACTACAGACTTTTGCAATACAGGGTAAGTACCATCGTCATTAGGTAATCCCAATTTCTCAAAGGCTTGTTTGATGGTACTATCTTCTACCATATCGCAAACGAGTTCTCCGGCAAAAACATCTTTCTTTTTACTGAATTCATATTTTACCATATCACCATTCACATGATGCACTACATTATTCTTACCGGCCATAAACTCTAATACAGCGGCAAATGTATCATTGGGTAATTCGTAAGGTACCTTTACCAGCAGGAACTTATCTCCTGTGTTGGCTTTCATAAAGCAAGGCTTTACTGGCAATTGCAAATCAGGTTTACCCATCATAGAGCCATAAGGATAGTCCGGTAATTTTGGCAATGCATCATACGGACCTTCTAATGCCCCATCTGTCACCCATTTCTCTATCAGTTTTACATCAGATATACTTAGTACTTTCTGATCTACAAATTCTGTGTAATGGGGATCGGCAGGCCATGGTGGCATCAATCGTTCACGTACTACATATGCTATAGATGCAGCATAGTTCTTAGCTTGTGAGTAAGTTATCAAATCAAAATGCCCATTACCTTCCGGTCTATGGCATTGTGTACAATTCTTATAAAGTATAGGAGCTATATGCTGTGTGAAAGTTACTTGGTCGGGCAAGCGTTGCTCATTCTTACAGCTATACTGCAATAATGATAGTACCAAGATGATACAAAAACTATACTTTATCCTTTTTACTTGCATGTTCTGTTCGGGATATTTTACCCAATAATATACTCACATTCAATTCGTAGCCCAACAAAAGTATCAACACATTCATCCACAACCAAACCATAAATGCTATGAGCGTACCAATAGAACCGTAAACCTTATTATAATTAATAAAATTATTTACGAGAAAGAAAAATACAGCAGTAGATATGACGCTCATAAGTGTGGCAAATACAGAACCTGCAGATATAAATTTGAACTCATGTGTCAGTGATGGACCATAAGTATAGATAATGGAGATAGCACAGAATATGATGATCAGGATGATCAAAATGCTGAATATCTTGATAGCCAGTACGCCACCGAACACTTTTAGCAGCAGTTGATTCAGATCCTTGCGCTGAATAACGAAAGCTGCTAAGGAGAGGATAGCCACACATATCAATACAAATGTAAGCTTGATAGCAGTCCACCTACGGGCAAAACCACTTCTCTTCTTATACACTTTGAGACTATCATCAAAGCTGCGCATTAGCGATATCAATCCATTGGAAGAATAGTATAGTGTAAGTAAGATACCAAATGAGAGTACATCTTTGCGCTGTGTATGCATAAAGTCTATTATCACCTTACTAACAGTATCATATATATGCTGATTGGGCATTACCAATTTTAATGTATTGAGTATAGTAGGTTCAATACCACCTAATGGTAAGTATGGAACTAGTGAAAATAGAAACAGTAATGTAGGAGGCAATGCCATCAGGAAATTGTAAGTAACCGCAGCTGCCTTTTCACTTAGTTTCAGATCCTTGATCTCTACAAAGAAGAACTTACCTACAATATATAAAGACAATCCCTCTGCGCCCGGCAATACTATCTTATCTGCGATACTATATAGTAAGCGCATGGGCGGCGAAAACAAGATCATTTTTTCCAGTCTGGTCACTATTCCGGTCTATTATAGATTTTGTAGTATAAAATTGGTCATACGGGTAAACAGGTGAATACGTGTATTACCACCTGAAATACCATGAGCTCTATTAGGATAATATTCACTTTCAAATTCCTTATTCTCTTTGATCAAAGCATCTGTAAGCATTACGGAATTCTGGAAATGTACGTTATCATCGCCTGTACCATGTATCAACAGGAATTTACCTTTGAGCATAGCAGCCATTTTCTCAGGAGCATTTTGGTCGTAACCTTCAGCATTGTCTAGTGGACGTTGCATATACCTTTCGGTATAAATATTATCGTAATAGCGCCAATTGGTAACAGGTGCTACCGCAATTGCCATTTTGAATACATCATTACCTTTTAGTATACAGGTACTGCTCATGAAACCGCCATAGCTCCAACCCCAAATACCAATTCTGTTCTTATCTACATATGCCAAACTGCCTAAGTATTTTGCAGCTGCTATCTGGTCATCAGATTCCAGTTTACCTAATTGCTTATAAGTCTTCTTTTTGAATTTTTCACCTCTAAATCCTGTCCCTGTACCGTCTACACATACTACTATATACCCTTTCTGAGCCAGCATTTCGTGCCAGAAGTAGTATTTGGCCGGAAAGCGATCTGATACTTCCTGAGAACCAGGACCACTATACTGATACATTAGCACGGGATACTTCTTGGTCTTATCAAAATCTACCGGTTTAATGACCCAAGCATTCAGCATAGTTTCGTTAGCACCGGGTATTTGTGTAAAGCTGATCTTACCTAGTGCATAGTCTTTAATTTTCTCTTTCAGTGCCTTATTATCTTCCAAAGTACGAATGATGGCACCTTTGGTATCTCTGAGATAATAAATAGAAGGAGTATTCAATGTAGAATACTTATCTAAAAAGTATTTTGATCCTTTACAGCCAGTGATACTATGCGTACCCTTTTCTTCTGTCAAGCATTTAGTGTCATTACCATTCAAGTCTGTACAATATAGTTTACGTTCAAGTGGAGATGCTGCAGCTGTATAATAAACCAACTCTTTCGACTTATCTATACCTATAAAAGCATCCACATCGTATGATGAGGAACTGAGTTTTGTAAATACTTGTAACTTCCAGTCCCATTTACATACACGATCATAGCCATCTTTATAAGCTGTAAATATGAAAGAACTATTATCAGGCAAGAATTCCAGATTGTTGATCACATCGAGATAGTATTTACTTTCTTCTTTGTATATAAGTTTCGATTTACCACTATTAGCATTTGTCATTAATAATTCCAGCTTATTCTGTAAACGGTTCATACGTTGTATACAAAGCTCATTGGGATTATTAGACCACTTGATACGAGGGATATACTGATCTGTTTCAGTACCTATTTGTGCATTAATGGTTACTTGTGTATTCACATCGTAAAGCTTTATCTGCACTATAGAATTACGTTCTCCCGCCTTGGGGTATTTATACTCATCTTGTGTGGGATATACCTCTTTATAGATAGCTAATGTGTATTTGGGAACATCGCTTTCATCAAAACGATAAAAGGCTATATGCTTACTATCGGGTGACCATTGATATGCCTGAGTAAAAGAAAACTCTTCTTCATATACCCAGTCGCAATTACCATTGATGATCTTATTCTTCTCACCGTCTGTTGTTACTGTAATGGTTTGACCATATTTAAGATCCTTATAGTAAAGGTTGTTATTCTTAACAAAGGCTACCATATTACCATCAGGAGAAAGTGTAGCATGTAATATTTTGGTAGTATCTACTAATTGCAATGCTTTTGTTTTGATATCGTATAGATATACGTGGTACTGAGTAGAATGGCGGAAAATATGTTGCCCTTCTGTAAATAAAAGCATTTTTTGTTCATCTTCGCTAAAAGTGTATTCTTCTATAGATAGGGGCTTATCACCTGCATTTTGCCCCTGATTGTCAAAAACAGTTATTTCTTGCTTACCATTTGCCAGATCGTATATACGTATCCACTGATGAGTACCTTCTTTATCTATTTGTGAATATCGTTTACCATCTTTCATGCCATTGAATCCGGGAATGTTCTTTTCGGCAAAAGTGTTATTGACGCATATATCCTCAAGTGTTATTTGTTTGCTGCCAATCTGCGCAAATGAAAGATAGCATGCCAATAAGGAAACAGATAATAATATGTAACGCATAAATAACTGAATTTAAAATGCAGTCAAAAGTAATGCGTTAACAGCACAGCAAGAAAAGAAAAGGAAAGGATTTTAAGGCGAAATACTAATAATCAATAGTAGCCTGTATTCCACGATCTATAAGAGCCTCACACATAGGGCGCAAAGTATCAAAACCACCTTTTCTAACAGCATATTTGCCCTGATGGTGTATGATAATTGCACATTGTTCGGCCTGATCTGTTGTATGGTCACACACCTCCATCAGAGAAGAAATAACCCAGTCGAAAGTATTGACCTCATCATTCCACACGATAAGATTATGAACCTGCTCAATAACGACATTCTTCTTAACACGTTCCTGAGTTTCATACTCTACATGAGCATCAGGATAAGCAGAACTCATAAATGGAGCTTTTGATTTTATATTAATAAAAACGGATGTGTTTTTTTCTATATTAGTTGCCGAAATTTTTGATTTAGATACTTTCTTCTTTTTAGGTCTCATGCCCATAACAATAGGATGTATACGAACAAAGAAGTGCTGTTTCCGTAACTTTCTTCTCATTGCAGCTATATCATAACGTTCTTCAGCTTGTTTTCCCGGGTTAGAAGTATGCTGTTGGTCATGTTGCATAGATAATGATTTAGTGATATAATTATATAAACCTCAAGATTTAGGTGTCTTTTTCGTCATACAAAAAGCCTGTTTGGTGGGTATATTTTCCACTTTCATTTTTTCAAAACCTGATTATTACCAATAATTAGTACTGAAAATCATCATTTTATAGAAAAAACAGTTGCAAAAGAGGTATTAATTGAACTATATCTTTGCAGTATGTTCGTAAAAAAGAAAATGGATGAGCTGGAGCGCAAAAGTGTAGACCAGGCAAGGCTTACAGACAAACATAGTATTCTTGTGATCATGGATGATGTGCGCAGTATGCACAATGTAGGTTCTGCTTTTCGTACCTGCGATGCATTTGCTATCGCTGGCATCTACTTATGCGGATACACACCTACCCCCCCACATCGAGATATACATAAAACTGCCTTAGGTGCTACTGAGAGCGTGCATTGGAAACACTTTGCAAGTACACAGGATGCGGTGATAGCTGCTCAGGAAGCAGGATATAAAGTATATGCAGTAGAGCAAGCACATAATAGTATATCGCTAGATGATTTTACATGGAGCAATAATGAACCTATAGCATTGGTATTTGGCAATGAAGTAGCTGGCGTAACTGATACCATACTACCTCTGGTAGATGGCTGTATAGAAATTCCTCAATGGGGAGCCAAACATTCTCTGAACATATCTGTAAGTATGGGTGTGGTACTATGGGAGCTGGTAAGGAAAAAATAAATGATTTTATTCCCCAATTGCTCTAGAAGCTATCCAAGCACTGCTCCAAGCATGTTGGAAATTGAAACCACCGGTGATACCATCTACATCTATTACCTCACCGGCAATGAATAAACCGGGTACCATCCTGCTTTCCATTCTTTGAGGGTCGATCTCTGTTAGGGTTATTCCTCCGCATGTCACAAATTCCTCTTTGAATGTGGTCTTGCCCTTTATTTGGTATGGGTCTCTTAGTAAAGTAATAATGAGTTTATTTTGAGAGGCAGCAGGTAAGTCTCCCCAACGCACATCATTCTTAATGTCGCATTGCAACATCATATGCTCCCAAAGGCGCTTAGGTAAATCAAAAGGGTTCTTATTATATACAAATTGCTTACCTAGTTCCTGACGAAAACCTACAAATTGTTCACGCAGATCTTGTTCTGTAACATCTAGCAACCAATTGATCTGTATCTGAAAATCATAGTTCTTATCGTGCAATTCTCTAGCAGCCCATGCTGAAGTACGTAATACAGCTGGGCCACTTAAGCCCCAATGTGTAATAAGTATGGGACCATGTTCAGATATTTTAGTACCGGATATTTTCACAGTAACGTCAGGTACACTTACACCCATCAACTCAGTAATGGGATGCTTAGGCATATTGAATGTAAATAGTGATGGTACAGGTAGCTGAATGGTATGCCCCAATTTTCTCAACCAATCATATTGTTCAGGCTTTTGGAATCCACCTACTGTTACCAAAACCTTGTCTGCGAGATACGTGGACTTATCTGCAAAATGAATAAGAAAACCTTTTTCGGTTTTTTCTATTTGTACTACCGACTTATGATATTGTACATGTACCTTATTTCGCATCATTTCCTGCCATATGCAGTCAATGATGGTCTGTGAACTATCAGTGATGGGGAAAATACGTCCATCATCCTCCGTTTTAAGTTTCACACCTCGCTGAACAAACCAATGGATGGTGTCCTTTGGAGTAAAATTGTATAAAGACTTGCGTAATAATTGTTTGCCTCTGGGATAGCGAGTTACTAATTCGGGCACTTCAAAACAATCATGCGTAACATTACAACGACCACCACCCGAGGCTTTCACCTTTTGCAGCACCTTACCTGTTTTTTCAAATACTGTTACTTCATGGCCTTCTTGCCAAGGGATATTAGCGGCAGCAAAACAGCCGGCAGCGCCTGCACCTATTATAGCTATGCGCATGTGCTTAGTGTTTTAGACGAACATAATGCTCTTTTACCTGCGCATCCAGCACAGCTATAGCCACTACATTCACTATTTGTCGTACACTACTACCTAATTGCAATACATGTACCGGTTTACGCAATCCTAATAATATAGGCCCTACAGCTTCTGCACCACCCACTTCTTGTAGTAAGTGATAGGCAATATTACCTGCAGCAAGATTAGGGAATATCAAAGTATTTGGCGATTCATTTACCAGATCAGAAAAAGGATAATTCTCTCTCAGCAGGTCTTTATTGAATGCGACACCAGCCTGAATCTCTCCATCTATGATCATATGTGGATACTCCTCCTTGATACGGGCAACGGCATTACGTACTGTAATGGCTTCAGGAGAAATACTGCTACCAAAATTTGAATAAGACAACATAGCTATTCTTGGTTTGATATTAAAATGCTCTACAGCTTTAGCCGTAAGCAAAGTAATATCTACCAGTTCTTCTTCTGTAGGGTTGAAATTGATAGTGGTATCTGCAAAGAACAAAGGTCCTTTTTTGGTCAGCATCATATACATACCGGCCACTTTCTTAGCTTCTTCTTCCAGACCAATGATCTCTAATGCAGGACGGATAGTATCGGGATAACGGCGCGTGAGACCAGAAATAAGTGCATCTGCTGCACCTGTCTCCACCATCATACACCCAAAATAAGGACGCTCGCGCATGGTCTTACGAGCCTCATATAAGTTATAGCCACGACGTTGACGTTTTTCGAAGAACAATTCACCGTATTCCAGTCTTTGTTTTTCAGCAGCATCGCTTTTAGGATCTATGATCTGAACATCATTCAGTTGAAGCGCGTTATCCGCAATCAGTTTACGTATTTTGGCTTCATTACCTAATAATATAGGTATGGCAATACCTTCATCTTTCGATATTTGAGCAGCTTTCAGCACTTTCAGGTTCTCGGCTTCGGCAAACACAACACGTTTAGGGTTTTGACGAGCCTTGTTCATTACAAAACGAAGGATATTATCATCAGAACCTAAGCGATGATACAATTCTGCTTCATATGCCTCCCAATCTGTAATTGGCTTTTTGGCCACACCACTATCCATAGCAGCTTTTGCTACTGCAGGTGCTACTGTTATCAATAATCGAGGGTCTATTGGTTTAGGTATGATATAGGTGGGGCCAAAATGAAGGCTTGTTTCATTGTATGCAACATTCACAATGTCAGGCACCGGTTCTTTGGCCAATGCCGCTAAAGCTTTTACGGCAGCCAGTTTCATTTCTTCATTAATCGTAGTGGCACGCACATCTAATGCACCACGGAATATATAAGGGAACCCCAGTACATTATTCACCTGATTAGGATAATCACTTCGACCTGTAGCCATAATGATATCTGGTCTAGCAGCTATGGCATCTTCGTATGGTATCTCGGGTGTAGGATTTGCTAATGCAAAAACAATAGGGTTATCGGCCATACCGCGTATCATATCCTGCGATATCACATTACCTTTAGACAAGCCAATAAATACATCTGCACCTTTCATCTCATCTTGTAGCGAAACATCTCCACAATCCTTAGCAAATTGTAGTTTATGTTCATCCAACCCTTCTCGCGACTTAGTAATAAGTCCTTTACTATCGAACATGAACATATTATCTACATTGGCACCCAATGCTAAATAAATCTTACAGCAAGAAATAGCAGAGGCCCCTGCACCACTGATCACGAATTTTACTTTGCTGATGTCCTTATCTACAACTGTCAATGCATTCAACAAGGCTGCACCTGAAATGATAGCAGTACCGTGTTGATCATCATGCATCACGGGTATGTTCATTTCTCTTTTCAGCCTGGTTTCTATCTCAAAGCACTCAGGAGATTTTATATCCTCCAGATTGATACCACCAAAAGTGGGTTCTAATGCTTTTACAACTGTGCAAAAATGATCTATGTCGCGTGCATTCAATTCTATATCGAACACATCTATATCTGCAAATATTTTAAATAATAAACCTTTACCTTCCATTACAGGCTTAGATGCCTCTGGTCCTATATCACCCAATCCCAGTACGGCTGTACCGTTACTGATAACAGCTACTAAATTGCCTTTAGCAGTGTATTTATATACATCCTCCACATTCGCATGTATTTCCATGCAGGGTTCTGCTACACCCGGAGAATATGCTAATGCCAGATCGCGTTGTGTTTTTGTTTCTTTGGTAGGAATTACTTCTATCTTACCCGGCCTTCCTTTCGAATGATATTCTAGTGCATCTTCTTTTCTGATCAATTGTGCCATTGGTATGGTTCATTTTATAAGCTGTAAGTTACAAATAATAGATAGGGGATAAAAGAGAAAAGAATATCTGAGTGCATATATATAGTTCAAATAAACTGATTTTAAAATATCTAGATTATGATATAGGTAGAATAATAAAGGGAGGATAGTGTATCCTCCCTTTATTGAATATGTATATGCACTATTTGTTACTGTTCGCTACCATCTCCGGCATTCACATTATTAATACCATAATAATAAATGCCATTACGCCCCGGATAAAATCCGGCTATCTGTACTGCAGCGCCGGCGCTCAGGATTACCTTTTGCAGATCTTCTACGGTAGAAACTGCAACATCATTTATATGAGTGATCACAAAGTCCTTTCGCATATTGGTTTGTTGTGAAAGTATACCGGTACCCAGTTCTGTTACTTTAACACCACCACGTACATTGAATTTCCTTTTTTCATCATTATTCAATGATTTGAAACTGGCACCCAATAATTTGGTAGAAGTGTTCTCCTTTATAATAGTTGTATTACCATTAATGTTCTTCAACTCTACAGTGGCCATCATTTGGCTGCCACTGCGCAGATAAGTAACGCTTACATTATCACCCGGTTTGTATCGTGCCACTTGTTCTTGCAATTCAGGTTCAGAAGTAATTGGGACTCCATTTATCTGTGTAATAAAGTCACCTTTTTTGATACCTGCTTTAGCAGCACCGCCTTCTGGTACTATATTGGCTACATATACCCCATCTTTACGATTGATCTTCAACTCTTTCAGATCATCTGCCGATGCATTCTTCAGGTCTATATATTCAATACCCATATAGGCACGTTGAAAAGAACCATACTGCATCAGGTCATTTACTACTTTATGTACTATGTTGGCTGGTATAGCATAAGAATAGCCAGCGTATGAACCCGTAGGTGAAGCAATGGCAGAATTGATGCCTATAAGTTGTCCGTTAGTATTCACTAATGCTCCACCACTGTTTCCCGGGTTTACAGCAGCATCTGTTTGTATATACGATTCTATGGCACCTGTTTGCGATTTATGAATGCCAATAGAGCGACTTTTGGCACTTACTATACCTGCTGTTACTGTTGCGTCTAGTGTCAGTGGATAACCTACGGCCAAAACCCATTGACCCAATTTCACATCGTCTGAATTACCAAACTCCATGTACGGTAAGTCTTTCTCATTTACTTTCAATACTGCTATATCAGTCGCAGCATCTGTTCCTATTACTTTGGCTTGTGA